>NZ_JACJEO010000039.1:0-16834 GCF_014164115.1 Pseudoalteromonas sp. SG45-2 | reverse complement strand
TGCTTGGTGACAATAGCGTTTTGGACCCACCTGACTCCATGCCGAACTCAGTAGTGAAACGAAACAGCGCCGATGATAGTGTAGCATTTGCTATGTGAAAGTAGGACATTACCAGGCTTCAAATTCAGTCGAAGGACTTTAACCTTAATAATTAAAATAAGAAAATTGAAAAGAATTTTCTTGGTGACAATAGCGTTTTGGACCCACCTGATCCCATGCCGAACTCAGTAGTGAAACGAAACAGCGCCGATGATAGTGTAGCATTTGCTATGTGAAAGTAGGACATTACCAGGATTTAATTAAGAGAAACCCGTTACAGTAATGTGATGGGTTTTTTGCTTTTTTAAATTAAGAAAAACATCCCCCCTTTAAATTCAACAACAAAACTAGTTGCGTCTATTCGCGCGTGCTAAAATCCAATTTTTATGAATGATGATATAGAGGTCTAGTTTGCCTACAGCTGATTACCAAAAGGTGCTTGATGAAATAGCACATGAAGTACGCCCTTTATTATCACAAGGAACAGTAGCTGATTATATACCGGCCCTTGCAGAGGTCGATCCTGAGCAATTTTCTATCGCTATTTATACAACTGATGGTAAGACTATATGTGCGGGGGATTGCTCTCAACGTTTTACCATTCAGTCTGTTTCAAAAGTTATGACACTTACTATGGCACTGCAACGTTATGGTGATGAACTTTGGCATCGAGTTGGAAAGGAGCCTTCAGGTACTGCCTTTAATTCGCTTACACAGCTTGAGTTTGAAAAAGGGATTCCTCGTAACCCTTTCATAAATGCAGGCGCAATTGTAACGTGTGATGCGTTATACAGCCGCTTATCTGCACCAATGCACTCTATGCTCGAGACCTTTAGGTTGTTAGCTGGTAATAGAGGGATAGTGATTGATAAAAAAGTCGCTAATTCTGAGTATGAATTTAGGCATCGTAATGCTGCTATGGCACATTTAATGAAGTCGTTTGGTAATTTTGAAAATGAAGTCGATGATGTTTTATGGTCTTACTTTAACTTTTGTTCTATTGAGCTCAACTGTATTGAATTAGCCAAAGCTTATAATTTTTTAGCAAATAAAGGTGTTGATAATCGATCGGGCGATCGTGTTTTAAGTAGCCGTCAAAATAAGCAGCTTAATTCGCTATTATTTACCAGTGGCTTATACGATGCTGCGGGGGATTTTGGTTACAGAGTAGGTATGCCAGGTAAATCGGGAGTGTCAGGGACTATTTTAGCCGTGTTACCAAATAAGTTTACGGTAGCTGTTTATTCTCCGGGACTTAATTCGTTTGGTAATTCGGTTGCAGGAATTGCAGCGTTGGAACTGCTATCTAAAAAGCTCGATATTTCTATTTTTTAGGAAGTTGATAGGGAGCAATGATTGCTCCCACCGTTATTATTGTTCCCAATAAACCTGTTCTAAGCAGTCTTCGCGTTCTGGTAAACCGCGAGATAAACGAGGAGAGTGCTGAACTAACACTTCATAACTAGCTCGGTTAGCATATTTACTAATTTGCGATAGTGACGAGTAAGTAATAGCTTGTTGCTGATGCTTAGCAGAGTTTGCCACATTAAGTTTATGATAAACATTTGCTGATAAGTCATGTAGCACAGCCGCTAAAGCACAATCGCCTGCACCATTGGTGTTTTTGATTGAGTCAGGTCCACCCATAAATGGGGCTGTATGGCTATATGCTCTGATAGGCTCATCACACTCGGTTTTACGCATAGCACGTGAAAATTCGTATCGATTAAAATCAGGTATGGCGCCTGGTAGTAACGGATATTCGGTTTCACGCTTTAAGCTTTCGTCTACGTAGCCGGCCATAAATAAGCCTTTTTCGCCAGCGGTGCAAATTACCAAATCCACCCAATCAAGTGCTTTATCGGCAGCTAGAAGAGGGTCTTCAAAACCTGTAATAGCTAACCCTTCTTCTTCGTTCATAGCAAGAATATCAACATGCTTTTCAACAAAGTTTGCCCACCAGGTCGGGTCTTGTTCAATTAAGAATTTAGTTCCGAGTGTAAGAACAACTGGCACACCTGCATCATTAGCGTATTTTACCGCTTGCATAGTCGCTTCAGTCATCGTTTCACTACCTTGCGTACGCATGAGGTAGGCACTGATCACTAATGCTGATGAATTTTCAATAAGGTTTTTATCGATAGATTCAGGACGTAAGTGATTCATTAGGCCCGCACTTATCGCAAAAGTACGCTCACCGGTTTCATCAATTAATGTAAAACAACGACCTATAGGCCCATCTACTGGTTGAAGATAGTTTAAATCTACACGGCTTGAGGTATTACATAAAAAGCGGTAAGCATAGCTACCTATTTTTATATTTTCGCTCATTACGCCTAATAAAACTGAGCGATCATCTGCAAGTACAGAGTAGTTGTGCATAGTGTTACCAATGGTCCCACCGGCAAACTCAAAATCAACCATATCGTTTAATTTTAAACGATCGTATAAGGCGTTCGTTATGTCGCTATCAATAACTTGTGACATACCTCTACGTAGTTGAAATTCGTCAAGGAAAGCTTGATCAACTTTTGCCTCTATATCAACAACGATCTGATCGATACCCGTAATATAACTACGTTGTAATCGCTCTGTTGCGTTAAGTTGATTAGTAAGTGGATCTTTGGCTTCCACTGGAAAATAATGTTTATGCCTGCGGCGTCCAGGAAATTTCATTTGCTACCCGTGTTGTGAGCTAAATAAAAAAAGCGTGAGATTATAGCGTAAATCCACACTAGTGAGCCATTACAAACAGGTAAATATCGTTTTATTTTTGCAATAAAGTAATGAATGACGCACTTTAGAGTGCTAACTAGGTATAATTACAGCATAAAAAGTTATTTAAGTAGAAAGAATGAACGAGCCATTTAATGATTCCTACTGGATGGAGCAAGCGCTTTTGTATGCAAAGCAAGCAGAGTTGCTTGATGAAATTCCGGTTGGAGCAATTGTAGTAAAAGATAACCAGCTAATTTCAGTGGGGTACAACCGCTCAATAACGGATAACGACCCATCAGCCCATGCGGAAATGATTGCAGTGCGAGAAGCTGGAAAAGTACTTAATAATTACCGCTTAATTGATTGCACACTATATGTAACGTTAGAGCCTTGCTCTATGTGTGCAGGACTGTTGCTGCATAGCAGAATAAAGCGTTTAGTATTTGGTGCCCTCGATGCTAAAACAGGGTCTGCAGGTTCAATTATGAACTTATTACAAGAGCCGAGGTTAAATCATCAAGTTGAGGTGTGCCGTGGTGTTTTGGCACAGCAATGCGGTGATACTATTTCGAATTTTTTTAAGCGTAGAAGAGCGCAAATTAAAGCAGCTAAGAAAGCTGCTCGTGATGAACAAATAAATAAACCTAGCTAGAGTTAACTAGCGATTGGCTCTATTTCTGTTTCAGCCATTTGCTGCATAGCAAACATTCGGCGGCGCCAGATGATTTTTTTGTGCAGTTTTCTTAGCATAACACGACGACGTGTGGCTGTTGAATAAATCACATTGCGTTTTAATTTTTGTGTGCGTCTACGTTTTAGCATGTTTTCTCCTAATGCAAGAGTGAGAAAGGCGCAGGGTATATCTTATAAAATAATAATATACAAGTAATACACATTAGTGATCATTTGATGACAAGTAAACAGATATTTAATTTACTTAAATTTTGCTTACTGGTTTGCTCAAAAAACTGATACCTATATAAATCTTAGTTATTGTTTTCACTCGGTTGTTCGGGCTCAATTATAGGCTGTTGTTTTTCTGTTTGCGCTTCATCTTTGTTACTTTTTTCGTCACTTTCTTCATTTAAGTTTGGCTCGGTATCAGTGCTCTGCTCTGTGATTGGTTCTGGCTCAGACTCTACAGCAATAGCATTATTCTCATCTAGCCAAACAAGTGCATCGTAATAGCGACGAATATTATCAACATATTTAACCGCTACATCGCCACGCGCATAACCATAGCGAGTTTTACGGTAATAGCGCTTTTTAATTAACAGCGGTAAGCGTTTTTTTACATCAGCCCATTTATCAGGGCTTGCGCCTTGCTGCTCGGTAATTATACGCGCGTCGTTAACGTGCCCCCAACCTACATTGTAAGCCGCTAGTGCAAGCCATGTTCTATCAGGTTGAGGAATTCTATCAGGTATACGCTTAATCAGTTTACTTAAATACTTACCACCACCGCGAATATTTTGCTCTGGCTCTAAGCGGTTGGTAACACCTACTTGTTTTGCTGTACTGCGGGTTAGCATCATAATACCGCGAACGCCTGTCGGCGATTTAGCGCGAGGATTCCACATAGATTCTTGATAGCTAAGTGCCGCTAATAAACGCCAATCAAGGCTACCAGCATATTGTTCAAACCATGGTTGGTATGTTGGTAAGGTTTCTTTGATAGCTTCGATATAAGCAAGGGTATTTACATAGTTAAATTGGCGCACGTGGCCAAAGTATTTTTCTTCAAGTACGTAGAGCTGATTACTCTGTTTTATATCGCCAAAAAATGGCACTAATAAGGAATATAAAGAATCATCTTTTGATTTATTAAGTATCCATGCAATCGGGTCGTTATGACTAACAGAAAAACCGATACTTAAATTTGGATGATAACGGCGAAATAACGATAGCGTATGTGTATCAGCGAGTGTGTAATCAATCTCGCCATCAATAACTGCTTGAAGTAGTTCTTCTTCATCAAACTCTTCGCTTTCTATCCAAGTAAGATCTGGATTGTTTTTTTTCATTTTTTGCAGAGTAAGCGAATGACTACTTTTAGCGATAACAGTAAAGTTGCCATCTAAGTCGGCAAACTCTCGAGGACGAACACGTCCTTGCTTATAAACTAATTTTTGGCTGATTGTTCTGTAAGTTGGTCCATAACGGTATTGCTCTGCACGGGTTTTATTATAGGTAAGTCCTGAGGCAATTAAATCTAAATCACCGCTTTCAAGGCGTTCAAACATATCGGATAAGTTAAAAAATGGCACTATTTCAAGCTCTACACCTAGATATTCAGCAAATGCTTGAGATAGCTCATATTCAAAGCCTTGTTCACCTTGAACGGCTTGATAATAATTACTAGCACTTGCAAGTGTACCCACACGTATTTTGTTTTGTTCTTTTATTTGGGCGAGTTGAGTTGGCTGCTCTTGCATATCACATGCACATAACAGCATAACTAAAGTAATGATTATTATTAGTTTTTCTTTGAACATTGAGTGCCCCTTAAGCTCGCCAGCCACCGTTATAGCAAAACTAAGCCATCGCGTCACTTTACCTTTTATTTTATTAACCAAAAGAGGCTATAAATAAAGCTAAAAAGTTAATTTTATGAAAAGCGTAATTTTGAGTTAAATCTGAATGCTAATTGGACTATAATGCGTGCCTAAAATATCGTTCAATCCCTAACCCCGGATGAAATTACCTATGTTGATCCTTCGTGGTGCACCAGCACTTTCAGAGTTCAGAGTTAATAAAATTTTAGCGCGTTGCCAACAATCGCAACTTCCAGTCACTAACGTATACGCCGAGTATACTCACTTTGCCGATTTAACATCGCCGTTGAGTAGCTCTGAGCAAACCAAGCTTGAAAAACTATTAACTTACGGTCCAACTATTGCTGAGCATACCCCAGCTGGCAAACTTGTACTTGTTACACCTCGCCCAGGTACCATTTCACCTTGGGCATCTAAAGCTACCGACATCGCCCACAACTGTGGTTTAAAGCAGGTTCACCGTGTTGAACGCGGTATTGCTTATTATGTTGAAGGTGATTTAAACGCAGAACAACTTGCACAAGTAACTGCGTTATTGCACGACCGCATGACTGAAGCCACACACAATGAACTTGAAGATGCGGCTCAGCTGTTTCGCAGTGATGCCCCACGCCAAATGTCGTCTGTCGATATTTTAGGTGGTGGACGCGAAGCACTAGCAACAGCCAATGTTGAGCAAGGCTTTGCGCTTGCTGATGACGAAATAGACTACTTAGTAGAAAATTTTACAAAGTTAGGACGTAACCCTAACGACATCGAATTGTTTATGTTTGCACAAGCGAACTCAGAGCATTGTCGCCATAAAATATTTAATGCTGACTGGACAATCGATGGTAAAGAGCAGCCAAAATCGCTGTTTAAAATGATTAAAAATACGTTTGAGCTAAATCCTGAAAATGTATTGTCGGCGTATAAAGATAACGCGGCAGTAATGAAAGGCTCAAAAGCGGGTCGCTTCTTCCCAAATGCGCAAGGTGAATATGCGTATCATCAAGAAGACATTGAAATACTAATGAAAGTTGAAACTCATAACCACCCAACAGCTATTGCGCCATTCTCAGGTGCTGCTACAGGTTCTGGTGGTGAGATTCGCGATGAAGGCGCAACTGGTCGTGGCTCTAAGCCAAAAGCAGGGTTAGTTGGCTTTACTGTATCAAATTTACGTATTCCAGGTTACGAGCAACCGTGGGAAAGCGATTTTGGTAAGCCGGGTCGTATTGTAAACGCACTTGATATAATGACAGAAGGTCCACTAGGTGGCGCTGCATTTAATAATGAGTTTGGTCGTCCTAACTTATTAGGCTACTTCCGTACTTACGAAGAAAAAGTAACAAGCCATAACGGTGAAGAAGTACGTGGTTACCATAAACCAATTATGCTTGCCGGTGGTTTAGGTAATATTCGCTCTGATCATGTTCAAAAAGGTGATATTCCTGTAGGCGCTAAATTAATTGCGCTAGGCGGGCCTGCAATGAACATTGGTTTAGGCGGTGGTGCTGCATCAAGTATGGCCTCAGGTCAGTCAAACGAAGATTTAGACTTTGCTTCAGTACAGCGCGAAAACCCAGAAATGGAACGTCGTTGCCAAGAAGTTATCGATAAATGTTGGCAGCTAGGCGATGAAAACCCAATCGCGTTTATTCATGATGTAGGTGCCGGCGGTTTATCTAACGCGTTTCCTGAGCTTGTTAATGATGGCGGACGTGGTGGTAAGTTCCAATTACGTAGCATCCCTAACGATGAGCCAGGCATGGCACCACACGAAATTTGGTGTAATGAATCACAAGAGCGTTATGTACTCGCTGTTGGCGTAGAGGACTTTGACCGCTTTGAAGCAATTTGTAAGCGCGAACGTGCCCAGTACGCTGTTATTGGTGAAGCAACAGCTGAACCTCACTTAACTGTGTCAGACAGCCACTTTGAAAATAACCCTGTTGATTTGCCGCTGGACGTATTATTAGGTAAAGCACCTAAAATGCACCGCGATGTAACGTCAAAGCAAGTTGTTGGCAAAGCGCTTGATATCACATCAATAAATGCAGCAGATGCAGCGCAGCGATTAATGCGTTTACCAACCATTGCAGAAAAAACATTCTTAATAACAATCGGCGATCGCTCAGTTACGGGTTTAGTAGCGCGCGACCAAATGGTTGGTCCTTGGCAAGTACCTGTTGCTAACTGTGCTGTAACTGCGGCAACGTATGATACTTACCACGGTGAAGCTATGTCACTCGGTGAGCGTACTCCGGCTGCATTACTTAATTACGGTGCATCTGCTCGTTTAGCTGTGGCAGAGTCGTTAACTAATATTGCTTGTGCAAATATTGGTAGCCTTGAAAACATTAAGTTATCGGCAAACTGGATGGCAGCAGCGGGTCACCCAGGTGAAGATGCTGGTTTATATGAAGCTGTTAAAGCCGTAGGCGAAGAGCTTTGTCCTGCGCTTGGTTTAACTATTCCTGTAGGTAAAGATTCTATGTCGATGAAAACGACATGGAAAGATGAAGGTGACTCACAAGAGAAATCAGTAACGTCGCCGCTTTCATTGGTTATAACTGCATTTGGTCGTGTTGACGACGTACGTAAAACAGTAACTCCACAACTGCGCACAGATAAAGGCGATACATCGCTTATATTAGTTGATTTAGGTGCGGGTAAAAACCGCATGGGCGCATCAAGCCTTGCACAAGTTTATAAGCAATTAGGTGATGTAACCCCTGATGTTGATAGCCCTGAGTTATTAAAAGGCTTCTATAACGCAATGCAAGCACTTGTGGCTGATAGTAAGTTACTTGCTTATCATGACCGCTCAGATGGTGGTTTATTTACCACAGTAGCTGAAATGGCGTTTACGGGTCATACCGGTGTAACTGTTGATTTAGCAGCTTTAACAGGTTCAGACATTGAAGCGCTTTATAACGAAGAGCTAGGTGCGGTAATTCAAGTTGCAAATGCTGATTTAGATGCAGTAAATGCGGTGTTTGAACAACATGGTATAGCTGCAATTAGCCACAGCATTGGCACGCTTAACAGTGACGATACGATTATATTTAACCGTGGCGAAAATACGGTACTTAATCATACGCGTACTGAGCTTCGTACTATTTGGGCTGAAACAACGTATCAAATGCAAGCACGCCGTGATAACCCTGAGTGTGCTAAGCAAGAGTTTGATGCTAAATTTGATGCAGAAGATCCAGGCTTAAACGTAAAACTTAACTTTGATTTAAACGAAGATATAGCTGCACCATACATTGCAACCGGTGCTAAACCGCAAATGGCTATTTTACGTGAGCAGGGTGTTAACTCTCATTTAGAAATGGCGGCAGCGTTTAATCGCGCAGGTTTTGCAGCCGTTGATGTACACATGAGCGACATTTTAGAAGGTCGTTTAACACTAGAGCAATTTAAAGGTTTAGTGGCCTGTGGTGGTTTCTCATACGGTGACGTACTTGGTGCGGGTGAAGGTTGGGCTAAGTCTATTTTGTTTAACGACATGGCACGCGATCAGTTCCAAAACTTTTTCCACCGTGAAGATACTTTCAGCTTAGGTGTATGTAACGGTTGCCAAATGTTATCAACGTTAAAAGAGTTGATCCCTGGTACTGAACATTGGCCGCGCTTTGTAACTAATAAATCAGAGCGTTTTGAAGCACGCTTTAGTTTAGTAGAAATACAAGAGAATCCGTCTGTGTTCTTTAACGGAATGGCTGGCTCGCGTATGCCTATAGCGGTTTCTCATGGTGAAGGTCATGCTGAGTTTGCAAACGATGCAGCCACTAAAGCGGCGCTTGATAGCGGCACTGTAGCGGTTAAATTTGTAGATAACTACGGTAACCCTACAACGCAGTACCCAGCTAACCCTAATGGTTCTCCAGAAGGTATTACCGGTATTACGTCAACTGATGGTCGTGCCACTGTAATGATGCCGCATCCAGAACGTGTATTCAGAAGCGTTGCCAACTCTTGGCACCCAGATGAGTGGCTCGAGGATAGCCCGTGGATGCGTATGTTCCGTAACGCACGTAAAAACGTAGGTTAATTATATTTACGTTTATACAAGTTAGATTCATAATCTTACTGTAAAATAAAAAAGGCTGCATTGTGCAGCCTTTTTTGATTATACCAATCTGCTTATATATGGGGTCTATTTAACGTTAAAAAAATTACGCTAGAACTAGGCAAAAGTTTTTATATCTAGTTGTTCTAAATAAAAAACTTTTAACGACGTTATAGTGCAATTTAATTCGTTAAATTGATCAAAGATTTATGCAGGTTGGTATTAGTATAGCTAAAAGCACAAAGCATTTAAGGATAGTATGTTTAAGCGAGTTGGTTTAATTGTTGGCGTTTTATTACTAAGTACCTTACTGCTTGGTTATGTATTTCGCTTGCCTTTATTACAGTGGGCTATAGCGCCTGAGCTCGAAAAAGCGGGTGTCACATTAAACTGCCTTGATTTTTCAATTACGTCTGAACTAAATATTCATGCTGATAAAGTGTGTGTAAATTATCAAAATCAACAATTACAACTTACTGGTATTACTGCAAATACAAAGCGTGTAGATATTGAAAATGCAGTGCTAACAGTTAATCCACTCCCTAAAAGTGATAATGCTAATCAGCTTGCTAAAAATCTCGATTTAGCACTTCCCTTAAATCGCCCATTAATCAATATTAAACAGCTTGTAGTAAAAAGTGATGAGCTCAGTAAGCCACTTAAAATAAGCATATTAGAACCCGAACTAAATAAATTTAATGTCTCAGGTGATATAAACGTAAGTGCAATTTTGACTGCTAATAAAGTAAGGGGTCAGTTTGAAATTAATGACACTTTTTTAAAGCACGTTATAAACACTAAAAATACATTAATAGCAGATTTTAACTTTAATACTCAGCAAGCATTTAGCTTTGATGGTATAGAACTTGAGTTAAATGGCGATATTAGCTCCCAGTTTGCTCACACGTATGAGCAGTGCAAAGTTAACGTATTAACCACTGGTAAATTGGCGACGCGTTTTAATTTAAATAGCCAAGCGTTAATGTTTAATACCGATTTGCTTAATAACAAAATTAATTTAACACCAAGCTGTACTGAGTTAATTCCACCAAGTGAATATGTAGGCTTTATTAGCAAACAAGTTCCTTTAAATTGGCAACTTAAACTCCCTCAATCAATTAGCTTAGAGGCTAGTGGGTTGAGGGTACCTGCAATTAATTTGGTAAGCGTGGGCGATAAGCAATTTGATATTTTAATAACAGATACAACACTAAATATTACATCTCCATTTAAAGACTTACAGTCAACTTTATCAGCTCAAATAAATACACCCGATATAAATAATATTAACGTTAATGCTCAGTTATCTGGCACTGCAATTAAAGGCGATTACGCCGTTATGCTTGAAAATTTACCTGAGTTTGTACCCGCAACAGCGGATGGGCTTAGCCTTAGTGGTCACTTTAATATAAGTGAGTTTATAGACTCAAAACCAATTGGGCTTATAAATGCTAAATTAACGCTTAATAGTGTAGATGCGTTTAATATAAGTGCAGTGCAATACCAAGGTGATTTAATAGCAAAAATGGATAAACAGTTAAACGCAGAGGTAGCGTTAACTCAGCAATTAAAAAGCGCAGAATATAAAGAATTTAAAGTCACAGATATAAGTAACACATTAACAGCAAATGCTAATTTAGGCGTAGGTGAGTTATTTGCTGATCTAACAGCAAAAACGAATATAAAGGCTGTTAATAGCCCCGACATAAAACTTAATAATATAAAAGTAGAGTCTACGGGCTTGCAAAGCCGTGCACTAAAAGCCACGCATCACGCATTTATAAATAATGTTGAGTTAGTGATAAATCATCATATGTCGTCGCAAGCTCATCCATTTGAAGTGGTTATTCCTGAACAAAGTGCGCTGTCGTTAAATGCGTTTATTAGTCAATTTGAGCCACTTGCACAGTTAACAGAGGGCGAATTTAATGGCTATATTAGTGGCGATATAAACTTACAAAATGCACTGTTCAATATAGGGATTAGTCATACAAGTGCATTGTATAACGATTACCTTGCGAGTGATTTGAGCAGTACATTTAGCGGGGAATATAATTCAGGTAAGCTTAATGTAAAACCAACTACCTTTAATTTAAATGAATTTAGAGCCGGTGCCGTAGTTAAAACTATTAAAGGGCAGTGGCAAGTGAGTAGTAATACCGCGCTTATAAATGATGTAAAAGGAAGTGTGTTTGGTGGTGAGTTTTCATTAGATAGCTACACAGTAGGGAAGCCAAACCAAGTTGCTAATGTTAAGTTTGAAAATATTGATGCAAGCAAACTTGTTACACTCGACGATAAGTCGGGCATTGTATTAACGGGACGCTTGGCGGGGTCTTTACCGGTTCACTTTGATAGTGGAAAAATTGAAATAATTGACGGTAGCTTATTTAGCCAAGGAACAGGTAATTTAAAAATTACCAATAATGCCGCTTTTGATTCAGTAATGCAGCAACAGCAAGAGTTACAACCTGTGTTAGGGCTATTAACTAATTTAGATATTCAAAAACTTAATAGCAGTGTGGCACTAAAAAATGATGGTTGGTTAAAACTAGGGGTTAATTTGCAAGGCTATAATAAAGCAGAGCAGCAGCAGGTTAACTTTAATTATAACCACGAAGAAAACGTATTTACACTTTTACGCGCACTGCGTTTAAGTGACGAAATTACACAAAAAGTTGAGCAACAATACTCACAAAAAGGAAACTAATAATGAGACAGTCGTTATTGATAAAAGTACTGCTCGCGCTGAGTGCTATTAGTGCACTCAGTGCTTGCACGCATCGTGTTGAGGTGTCTGCTAAAGAGCCCATTACTATTAATTTAAATGTGAAGGTCGATCACGAAATTCGCGTAAAAGTAGATAAAGAACTCGACAATTTATTTAGTGACGACAGTGAGTTATTTTGAGGAGCTAGAACATGAATACGAAGAAAAAATTAAATATTATTACGTTAGTTAGTGCAGTATGTATGTCTTTCTCTGCTTGGGCTATTAGCCTTGATGACGCTAAAAACCAAGGTCTAGTAGGTGAAGATAGCTCTGGTTATTTAGGACTTGTTGTACAAAACGCAGAGGCAAAAGCCGTTGTTGATGACATAAATGCAAAGCGTAAAGCGCAGTACTTAAAGCTCGCTAAAAAGAATAACTTGTCGCTTTCACAAGTAGAAGCACTTGCTGCTGCTAAAACAATTGAAAAAACCCAAAGTGGTCATTACGTTGAAGTAAATGGTAACTGGGTTAAAAAATAAGCGTTTGTTATTGTCTTGTTCTGCACAAACCAAAATAAAACCGAGCATTTAAGCGCTCGGTTTTTTACAGCCTTCAAGTAACTGCTGCCAAAAATCAATCCCCTTACGCCTTGCTAGATTTATATTATGCTCAGGAATAGATTCAGGCTCGTTATAACTATCAAGTGCTTCGCTCATACTTGCTTCGCGGATTAAATGCAATGTAGGAAAGGGCGCTCTATTTGTGTAGTTTGCGGCATCGGTTTCATCACTGTCAGCAAATACGTAATCAGGATGAAAATTAGCGATTTGATACTTACCTTCAAAGCCTTGCGCGACTAAAAGTGCATTAGCTAAATCGACCAAGTCTAAAAAGTCTTCAAAGTCACTAAAGCCATTGTCAAACATGATAAGGGTTGTTTCGCGCTCTGGTTCACGGTCAAGCTCAACACATTGCTCAAGCATATCCATTACAGCATCATCCATGCTCGTTGCAGAGCTTACTATGTAATGAATACAGTTATTTTCCACTTCTTTACGTGCAAATGGGCAAAAGTTATATTTAACAATAACAGATGACACCCATTCACGGGTTTGGCTTATAGCTATGTTGGTCACGGTTTTGGCTCTAAATATTGATTAATAATGTTAAGTGTTTTTTGTATAGCACCTTGGTTTTTAGTTACGCATTGCGCAGCTTTAATACCTAAGGTTTGGCACGCTTTTGTGTTTTGGCTAAACGTTATAAGCTGCTTTGCGAGTTCGTCGTTACTATCAACCACTACAGCACCTTTGAGCTTTGTTAGCTCGGGATAAACATGGTCAAAATTGTATGTGTGTGGACCTGTTATTACACCTACCGAAAACGCTGCTGATTCCAGTGGGTTATGCCCACCTCTGCGAATTAAGCTGCCACCAATAAAGCTCACATTTGCAGCGCCATATAAACACTGTAATTCACCAAGCGTATCAGCAAGGAGTATTTGCTCATTATTATAGTTATTTTGGCTACGACGGCTAAAGCTAAGTGGGCTTTGCGTTAAAAGCTCTGCCACTTTGTCAAATTGCTCTGGATGGCGCGGGGCAATTATAAGTAATGCGTTCGGTTGCTTTTTTAGTAATTCTTGATGGGCTAAAAGTACCAGCTCATGCTCAACTGGATGTGTTGAGCCTGCCACCCATACAAAGCGTTCATTACTACTATAAAGCTGTTTAAGGTTGAGTACTTTAGCTAGTTGCTCTTCACTTGGTGTTATATCAAATTTTATTGAGCCTGTTACATGGCTTTTTGAAGCTTCAAGACCAAGTTCAATAAAGCGTGTAGCATCTGTTTTATTGTGACTCGCAAGTACCGTAATTGAGCGCATAATAATATGCGTTAATTTAGCGACCTTTTGATAGCCCTGCAGTGACTTTTCAGAGAGTCTTGCATTGATGACAAGCACTGGTATGTTTTTTTTGTGGCTTATCGCCATTAAATTTGGCCATAGCTCGGTTTCTAAAATACATAATGCTTGTGGCTTTATACGCTTTAAAAATCGAGCCGTTGCAAACGGGAAATCGATTGGTAAATAGCTACACGCTACAGTATTTTTAAACTGGCTAAGTATTTGCTCTCTGCCTGTTGGAGTATTACAGGTTATAAGTATATTTAAATTTGGATGCACTTTTTGCAAAGCTTTAATAAGTGGCGTTGCGGCAAGTACCTCACCAACAGAAGCACAATGAAAAACTAAAGGCTTAGTTTTAACCGTAAATAAAGACTTACTGACAAACCCAAAGCGCTCTTTAAAGTGTGCACGATAGCCTTGGTTTTTTTTACCTCGTAAAATATAGAGATAAAATACAATCAGTGGGCTAATAATAATTAATGCGAATGAGTAAAAAATGCGTGCCATACTGATCTTTCTTAAAGGGAAGTGGCGTTAGTTTACCGTGAAATAGCCGTTTTCTAAACAGACTCGTTATAAAATATGGTCTGGGTTCAGTTATAACCCGATAAAATACACACAATTAAATAAAATTATGGAATAATGAATTTAATTTTTCCTGCCATTTCAGTTCCAAGAGGAATTTTTTCATGTCAATTATCGATTCAGTGGCAACTAGCTACGTTGAAACATTAAACCGTCATCAGGCATTATTTGAAACGATGGAGGCTTATCATCAAGAATCTATGCAATTGTTAGAAGCATGCCATAGTGCATTACAAGCTGGTGGCAAGATTGTTTGGTTTGGTAACGGTGGTAGTGCAGCAGATGCACAGCATTTAGCTGCAGAATTTGTAGTGCGTTATAAATTAGAACGAGGTCCGCTTGCCTCAATGGCATTGACCACTGATACCTCAATTTTAACAGCGCACAGCAACGATTATCACTTTGATACGGTGTTTGAACGCCAAGTTCAAGCGCTATGCAAGCCAGAAGATTTAGTTATTGGTTTAACCACATCAGGTACTAGTAACAATATTAATTTAGCATTAGAGGCTGCAAATAAACTAGGCGCTTTTACTGTTGCATTAACTGGACGTGATGGCGGTAAAGTAAAAGACATTGCTAAGTTACCTATTATTATAAAAAATGACGAAACAGCACGTATTCAAGAAGCTCACATGTTTATAGGTCACTGGTTATGTGAAGCCATGGATATGGTTGTTGCGGAGCAGCAGTAATGGATTTATCGTTATTAAAAAACTTATCAGCGGCACGAATATTAGTTGTTGGCGATGTAATGCTAGACCGCTATTGGTATGGTGATACAGGTCGAATTTCGCCAGAAGCGCCAGTACCGGTTGTTAAAGTAAGTAAATTTGAAGACAAAGCGGGCGGTGCAGCTAACGTTGCAAAAAATATAGCGCGGTTAGATGCAAAAGTTGGCTTATTGGGTTTAATTGGTGAGGACGAAAGCGGGCAGATTTTAGAGACCATCCTAAAAGGTGAAAAAATAAGCTCACAATTAGTGAGTGTATGTGATTTACCGACTATTTCAAAAATGCGTGTTATTAGCCGCCACCAACAATTGGTTCGACTTGATTTAGAAGAAATGTTTACTGAGCAACATAGCCAGCTTTTATTAAACCGCTTAGAGCTTGTACTTGATGAATACGACTTTATAGTGTTCTCTGATTACAGCAAAGGATCTTTAAGTTTAATTAAAGAAATGGTAAGCCTTGCTAAGGGCGCCGGAAAAACCGTTTTAATTGACCCTAAATCGCCAGATTTACATTTATATGAAGGTGCTGATTACATTACACCTAACTTACATGAGTTTAAGTTAGCGGGTGGTCAAACCGATTCAGAAGAGGCTTTAGCAGCAAGTGCGCGTGATTTAATAAGCAAAAATGGCATTAAAGCCATGTTACTTACGCGTTCTGAGCAAGGTATGTCGCTTATTAGTGCAGATGAAAAATTTGATTTTGCAGCGCAAGAGCTTGAAGTAAGCGATGTAACCGGGGCCGGTGATACGGTTATAGCTACATTAGCTGTTATGCTTGGCGCGGGCATGGAACCTAAAGATGCTGTGGAAATTGCTAATTTAGCCGCAGGTATCGTTGTGAGTAAGTTTGGGGCTGCAACAGTCTCGCCAGAAGAGCTAAGCCGTAAGCTTGGTCAGTATTTACATACTACGGGTGAGCATTACCAAACACCATTTGATGATGTACTTCAGCATATTGAATTTGCAAAACAAAACGGCGAAACCATTGTATTCACTAATGGCTGTTTTGATATTTTACACGCCGGGCATGTACGTTATTTAGCGCAAGCTAAAGCACGAGGCGATAGACTCGTTGTTGGATTAAATAATGATGAATCTATTACGCGTTTAAAAGGGGCTGAACGTCCTATTAACCCACTAGATGAGCGTGCGATGGTACTTAGCGCACTTTCATCAGTTGATTGGGTTATTCCGTTTGGTAGCTTAGATGAAAACGACACTCCCGCTAACTTAATTGAGCAAATAAGCCCTGATATTTTAGTTAAGGGTGGCGACTACACTGTAGATCAAATCGCGGGTGCTGAGCATGTACTTCGCCATGGCGGAAAAGTTGAAGTGCTTGAATTTTTAGATGGGTGCTCAACATCAAAAGTAATAAGTAAAATTAAACAGTAATACCAATTTTATTAAAAACATGATCATTCTAGCGTATTAAATAACTCACTAACTACGTTAAAAATTATTTATATAGAACAACTATGTATCATAATTTTAGCCTTGTTATTGAGCTATTTTCT
>NZ_JACJEO010000038.1:0-26052 GCF_014164115.1 Pseudoalteromonas sp. SG45-2 | reverse complement strand
TAGAGGAGCCTTCAATCAATCGAACTACTGTATAAAAGGCTTTGGTTGCAGCCAAAGCTTGGGCCTCACATTACCCGAACTTGGTTAAAGTATTAATTAATTTATGGGTTTATTATCCATACAAGAACATCAAACGGAAAATTTACAGTTGGCTCTTTTTCGTTCCTCAAAATTTTAGCCAACTATAATTTTCCGCTTATGTAAGCGTTAGCTTGAAGGGAGGCGTATGTTTTCAAATATGAAACTTAGTCATTTAGTATTGCTACTAAGTTCGACTTTCACAGCAGGGAGTTTCGCTAACGTATGCTCAAGTGATGAGCTTATTCAAATCAATAATTATATTTATGACGTTAAGAACCTATCAAAAAGTTATCACTCTGCTGATCGAATAGATGAATATCATGATTACTTAACTGCAATGGAAAGGTATAAGAAATCAATTCCAGAGTGGAATGATAAACAAGCCTTAATTAACGCGTTCAGTTCTTCCTTAATTCTGTATCCTGCTTTTTACCAAGTTTCTTCTGTTACACACGTTAAAATGCAACGCACAGAAAACCAAACCTCTTTGACTTTAAAAATCAATCGCAATGAAGCTAAGGGAGTTGATTCGTTAAGTGTGTCTTTTAACCCAACAAATAATAAGATAATTGGTGCACTATTTTATTCTGATGAAAAGTTTGAGAGCGGAGATATATGCAAAAAAGAAATGGGATTAGAGTATATTCAAGCTAACAAGCAAATGCAGCCGACGCCAAACAACGGCTCGACTGATTAGCGCGTTATGTAACCAAGGAAGAATTGTGAAATTCTGGAGAAACTCGTCCACAGAACATTATCCAATGTGGAAAGCATTCTTAATGTACATCTGGGTAATACCTGGAGTTCCGATAGGAACCTTTTTAGGTGTTTATTTCTTAGAGGCTCGTAATAGGAGTGATGATGAATTATTACTTAGCTTGCTTAACTATCGTTTAGATTTTACTTTGATTATTTTATTTGGTGTTGGTTTTATCCTTTGGGTTTGGTCTATTAGAGCCTTAAGTAAGCCTGTTTTTCAAATTCATCAAAATAGGTTGTACTTTTACGGTTATGGCTTTTTTAAAGATGACACTGCACTTGATTCACTTCAAGAAATACGCTCCTATAATCTTGGTCCGCTGGGTCACCTAATAGACTTTAAATCTAAAGTCGGTATTACCTTTAGATCTTTTGCTTTTCTATCAAACATTAATAGAAGTAAATTAGAAAAGTTTTTTGAGGAAAGTGGTATAAAGGTTACATAACAAACCATTCAAGCAGGACATTGCTCCTCACCCGTTTTAGTGGACACCTCCTCATCACTTTGAAGAGGCTAAAATGCCTAAATATACTCAACCTAGGAAGACATGGTTTTATCCAGTTAATTTTAAAATCAAAGTGTTGTGGCATAGTGATTTTGGCCACTATTTACATACAAACTTGTATAAAACCAAGTGGAGCTTTCTTATGCCTTAGTTTTATTAAAAACGTCCACTAATGTTAAACTACAAAAAACTTAATTACTTAATATAGCTATGGCATTTTACATTCCTTTATTACAACCTCACTTTAAGCACATTGAAATTGGCGATACGCTTACATCACTTTGGAGTGGATGTGGCAGTATTGTGCAGTGCCAGCTTGATGATAAAGCCTGCGTTATTAAAGCGATTAAAATACCCAGTTATATAAACCATCCTAAAATTAAACAAAGCGAATTTGCGCTTAAAAGAAAGCAGCACTCATATAGTGTTGAATACACATTTTATAAGCTTTATAGCCAGCATTTACCAGTACATGCGCAAAGTATTGAATGTATAGGTGTAATTAATAAAGATGATGAATATGCGCTGGTGTTTAAGGATTTCACCAAACATGGGTTTACTCAAGCAGGGCCACAACATGTTAAAGCTATATTAAGGTGGCTTGCACACTTTCATGCGTTTAACTTAAGTAAACCCGCTGAAGGGTTATGGCAGCAAGGCAACTACTGGCATTTAAGCACGCGCCCAGATGAGTTTAATAAACTAAAAGATAACCTTGATAAAAAGTCCGATATTAAAAATGCTGCACATAAAATAGATGAGCAGCTACAAAGTTGTACGTATAAAACGCTGATTCATGGCGATGCAAAACTTGCTAACTTTGCAGCAAATGAGCGCGATGAAATACTCGGTTATGATTTTCAGTATATAGGTGCAGGTTCTGGGATAATTGATGTAATGTATTTTATGACCAGTTGCTTGAGTGATGCACAATTACACGAGTGCGCTGATGAGTACCTTGTGTATTATTTTGACAATTTAAAGGCTGCTATTACAGCTTATCACCCTTGGGCACCAGCAAGTAAAATAGCTGACAATTGGCTCGCTTTATGGCCTGCTGCATGGGCTGACTTTTATCGATTTTTAGCTGGCTGGAGCCCCGAGCACCAAAAAATAAATAGTTATATGCAACAGCAAGTAAATAGCTGGTTAGCTAGTAACATTTAATAAACACAACGGGTTGATTGCTTGCATAAATATCAGGCAAAACAATACATTTTGGCACGATGTATGAAAATCTCTTTAAAACTACAGGTCAAATGACCTTTTTTAATATAAAATACTGCAAATTCTTGTATCAGTAGGTTTATATCATGGCAATTCACGTTATTTCTCACCCTCTTGTTCAACATAAACTAGGCCTAATGCGAGCGCATGGTATTAGTACTAAAAGCTTTCGTGAATTATGTTCTGAAGTTGGAACCTTATTAACCTACGAAGCAACTAAAAACCTACAGTTAGAAGATAACGAAATTACAGGCTGGGATGGCAATAAATTAAAAGTAGAGCACATTAAAGGTAAAAAAATTACCGTAGTGCCTATTTTGCGTGCTGGTCTTGGCATGATGGACGGTGTTATGCAGTTATTACCAGCCGCTAAAGTAAGTGTTGTTGGTCTTGAACGTAACGAAGAAACGCTAGAGCCAGTACCATATTTTGAAAAGCTTGTTGGTAATATTGATGAGCGCTTAAGCTTAGTTATTGACCCTATGCTTGCAACCGGTGGCTCAATGATTGCCACAATCGATATGCTTAAAAAAGCAGGCTGTAAAGAAATCAAAGTAATTGTATTAGTAGCTGCACCAGAAGGTGTGGAAAAAACACTTACAGCACATCCCGACGTAGAAATATTTACAGCCTCTGTAGATAGCCACTTAAACGAAAAGGGCTATATTATCCCTGGTTTAGGCGATGCGGGCGACAAAATATTCGGTACTGTTTAGGAGTCTTTAAGTGCAAAATAATGACACCTTTTCAATAAAAACTATTTTAACAGGCGCGCAAATGCTGTTTGTAGCATTTGGTGCACTGGTATTAGTGCCACTTTTAACGGGCTTGGATCCTAATGTTGCGCTTTTTACCGCTGGCATTGGTACTTTGCTGTTTCAGGTAGTGACTAAAGCCCAAGTGCCTATATTTTTAGCTTCATCATTTGCTTTTATTGCACCCATTATTGCCGCTGTGCAAATGTGGGGCGTGCCAGCCACTATGGGCGGCTTAATGGTAGCGGGCTTTGCTTATATGCTTTTAAGTTTATTAGTAAAATTTAAGGGCGTTGCAACGCTTCATAAAATTTTACCGCCTGTGGTTGTAGGCCCTGTAATTATGGTTATTGGTTTAGCGCTTGCACCTGTTGCTGTAAATATGGCGATGGGTAAAAGTGGCGACGGAAGTATTCAAATTATTGATTACAACAGTGCTATTTATATTTCGTTGTTCTCGTTAGTGGTTACGCTTATTTTTGCAGTGTGGGGAAAAGGCGTATTTAAGCTTATACCTATTCTGGCAGGGGTTGTTGCGGGTTATTGTTTATCGCTTGCAATGGACGTTGTGCAATTTGACGCAGTAACTAACGCACAGTGGTTTGCTGTACCAAACTTCACATGGCCTGAGTTTAAATGGCAGGCTATTTTGTTTATGGTGCCTGTAGCAATAGCACCTGCAATTGAGCATATTGGCGACATGATGGCTATTAGCCAAGTAACCAATAAAGACTTTTTGAAAAAACCTGGGCTTCACCGTACTTTGTTTGGTGATGGCCTTGCGACGTCTGCAGCATCATTATTTGGCGGCCCGCCTAACACTACTTACTCAGAGGTAACGGGAGCAGTTATGCTTACCAAAAACTTCAATCCTAAAGTAATGATGTGGACAGCCATTATCGCCATTATTTTAGCCTTTGTTGCTAAAATGGGATCTGGCTTACAGACTATACCTGTACCTGTAATGGGCGGCATTATGATTCTACTTTTTGGCTCTATTGCTGTAGTGGGTTTAAATACATTAGTTAAGTCGGGCGATGATTTAACAGCACCACGTAACTTAAGTATTGTTGCACTTATTTTGGTGTGCGGTATTGGCGGTATGCATATAGGTGGTAGCCAATTTAGTTTAGAGGGCGTAAGTTTATGCGCTATTTTAGGCATTGTACTCAACCTTGTATTACCTAAGGCGCAGCCTCAAGAGAGTTAATAGTGCACGTAAGTTAAAAATATTGCACCAAAATAGCGCATTTTCAATGCGCTATTTTTTTAACCTATTAATAAATATACAAAAATAATAATGGTCTAGTATCTGCATTTAATTTCCAGAACGCATCGTATGCAAAGGAGTTACTATGTCAGAGGCCAATATTGTGGATATAACCCCGTTTTTAGCAAAACACCAACTGCCTTTAAAGTATCAATATTTGAGTGAGCAATATTTTGTTCCACTTGCGCATGACATCCTCGAATCTAAAAAAACAAATACTCCTATTTTTGTTGCCATAAATGGATGCCAGGGCTCAGGAAAAACAACACTCGCAGATTTTTTAGTTACGTGGTTTTCTAAAAACACACCACTTAACAGTGTTGCATTGTCTATTGATGACTTTTATTTAGCAAAACAAGCACGTACTGAGCTTGCCAAAGACGTACATCCTCTTTTTACTACTCGCGGAGTACCGGGTACTCACGACGTAGCGTTAATGAATAGCACAATAACTAATTTACTGGCAGGAGAGGTAAACGTACCGCTTCCCCGTTTTAATAAACACGAAGACGACTGCGTGCTAACAAGTGATTGGCTAACAAATGAAAAGCCAGTTGATATTGTTATTTTGGAAGGGTGGTGCGTGGGCAGTGAGCCACAACCGCTGTTTTCATTGAGTGAGCCGCTTAACGAGTTAGAGCAACAGTTTGATAAAGAAGGCGTTTGGCGCCGCTGTGTAAATAGCTGTTTGGCAAATGAATATAAAGCCGTTTTTAACCTAATTGATTATACCGTTATGCTAAAAGCACCGAGTTTTAGTGATGTTTTTACATGGCGACAAGAGCAAGAACAAAAGCTAATAGCCAAAAAAGGTGAAGGCTCAGGCACCATGACTAACGAGCAATTGGTGTATTTTATTTCTCATTTTGAGCGCATTACGCGTGAGAACTTAAACACACTGAGCGCTAAAGCAAATGCTTTAATTGAACTTGATAGCAACCGAGATATTAGTGGTATGCACCTAACAAGTGATGACACCCTTCAACCTATTATTTTTACAGATTTGGACGGTACATTACTCGATCACGCCGATTACAATACAAATAATATCAGTGAGTTATTACAGCAGCTGCAAAATGCGCATATTCCTGTGGTGTTTAATACCAGCAAAACTTTTTGCGAAGTTATAGAGCTTAAAAACGATTTAAATATTCGACAGCCTTTTATTGTCGAAAACGGTGCAGCGGTATTTATTCCAGAAGACTATTTTGAATTAAAGCCAATTGGTTGTAAAAAAGTAGGCGCTTATTGGTGCTACGCAATGGCAAAGCCGTTATCGAGTTTATTAAATGACTTAAATACTTTAAAGGCGGATTATAAAGCGCATTACAAATTGTTTAGTGACTTATCGAGTGAGCAAATATCAGAGCTTACCGGGCTAAACGATGCACAAGCAAGACGCGCACAAACTCGCGATTATTCAGACCCTCTTTATTGGTATGGCAATGACGAATTACTCACAGCCTTTGTAAACGATGTTGAAGCACTCGGCTACGATATAAAAATTGGCGGACGCTTCATTCATATTGCCAAAAATACCGATAAAAGCGCTGCACAGCAGTGGTTAGTTAAACAGTTTACCCATCATTTCAGAAAGCCTCTCACGGTTATAGCACTGGGTGATAGCGATAACGATAAGCAAATGTTAGAGCACGCAAATATCGCCATTATTATTGCCAATCCGGCGAGTAAAAAGCCGGTTAAATTGTCGCACAACAAAGCACGATATTCTCAATCACCAGCACCGCTGGGCTGGATTGAAGAAATAACGTCGTTGCCATGTATTAGCAGTATTTTAAGTATTTCTGAGGAGCAAACATCTCATGGCTGATTTTTACCAAAATGGCATTATTACAACATTACATAATATTGCCGACAGACCAATAGAAGACCTAGAAAAAGAGCTACTTACTTTTAGTAAGCAGCGCCCTATGGGGTTAATACTTCCTTCGTTATTTAGTGAACTTGAAGGCCCTGCGCTGCAAAATATAGTTAGTGAATTACGCGAAGTACCATATTTATCACAAATTACGATAGGCTTAGATAGAGCCGACGAAGCACAGTACCGTCATGCACTAGGCTTTTTTAAAGAGCTAAACCAAAACCATAAAGTATTATGGAACGACGGCCCACGCTTACAAGCACTTGATAAAGAATTACAAGAGCTAGGTGTTGCACCACGTGAGCTGGGTAAAGGGCGTAATGTGTGGTATTGCATGGGTTATAAATTAGCAACAGCAGAAGTAGAGTCTATCGCGCTGCATGATTGCGATATTTTAACCTACGACAGAAGCCTACTTGCTCGCTTAATTTACCCCGTTGCGCATCCGCGTTTTAACTATGAATTTTGTAAAGGGTTTTACCCGCGTACTGCTAATGGCAAAATTAATGGCCGTGTATCGCGCTTATTAGTAACGCCATTGCTTCGCTCATTTAAAACAATTTTAGGCAATACCGACTACCTTGAATATATGGACTCTTTTAGATACCCACTTGCAGGTGAGTTTTCGTTTAGACGCGATGTATTAAACGATATTCGTATCCCAAGTGATTGGGGCCTTGAAATAGGCGTACTGAGTGAAATGTATCGTAACTATTCGCATAACCGCTTGTGCCAAGTAGATATTGCCGATAATTATGACCATAAACACCAAGAACTTTCACTTGATGATCAAAGTGCAGGTTTGTCTAAAATGTCGATTGATATTACTAAGGCATTGTTTAGAAAGCTGGCGACTCAAGGTGTTACTTTTACCAGCGAAACAATTCGTTCATTAAAAGCGACTTATTACCGTATCGGTTTAGATTTTATAGAAACGTATCATAACGACGCGCTAATGAACGGGTTAACGCTTGATGTACACCAAGAAGAAAAAGCAGTAGAAATGTTTGCACAAAATATTATGGAAGCAGGGCAACACTTTTTAGAAAACCCAATGGAAGCGCCATTTGTGCCAAGTTGGAACCGTGTTGTATCAGCAATGCCAGACGTACTTGAGCGCTTAAAAGAAGCCGTAGAGCTAGATAACGAAGAATATAGTTAACCTGCGTGCAGGTTAACTAGCCTATAAGTCTAAACAATAAATATTAGGGGCGCATGTGAGTACAGTTAGCGAATTATTTTTACAACGAGTAGAGCAACATCTTCATATTATTTATGAGGGTGTTGAGCTGCCTTTATCGGTTACTGAGCTTGCTCAGCAACTCATTAAAATTATATTAGGTAGCAATGCACTGCGCGACCCGACACCCCATACAAACCGGTGGGATGAACAAGATATAGTATTGATTGCTTATGGCGACTCTATTATTAAACACGATGATAGTGAATTTGCCGTATCGAGCCCAATGGAGGCACCGCTTAAAACACTACACAGGTTTATAAAAGAGCAATGTGATATGCAGTTAAATGCGCTGCACATATTGCCATTTTACCCGTACAGCTCAGACGAAGGCTTTGCCGTAATGAACTACGTGCAAGTGAATGAGTCCTTGGGTGATTGGGGAGATATTCGAAATATCGCTAAAGATGTAAAGCTAATGGCGGATTTGGTTATTAACCATTGCTCAAGCAGAAGTGTATGGTTTGAGAACTTTTTAAATGATTTACACCCGGGTAAAGATTATTTCAAAACGGCGAGCTTAACGGATGATTTAAGCCAAGTTGTACGCCCGCGAACCTCATCGTTATTAAATACTGTAACAACGCCAAGCGGTGAAAAGCACGTATGGTGTACGTTTAGTCACGATCAGGTTGATTTTGACTTTGGCAATCCTGATGTACTTAAAGAGTTTGTGGGAATAATTAGGCATTATTTAGACAATGGCGTGCGTTTATTTAGACTCGATGCGGTCGCATTTTTGTGGAAACAGCTTAATACAAGTTGTATTAACTTGCCGCAAACACATGAAGCCGTAAGGCTAATGCGAACACTTATTGAGCACGCAGAGCCGAGCGTAGTTATTATTACCGAAACCAATATTCCAAACCAAGAAAACCTGTCTTATTTTGGTAATGCCAACGAAGCGCACAGTATTTATAACTTTGCACTGCCGCCTTTATTGCTTCATACATTACTTAGTGGCGATAGCACTGCAATTAAGCATTGGATGATGAGCATGCCGCCTGCGCAAAATGGTACGGCATACTTTAATTTTATAGCCTCGCACGATGGAATAGGGCTCAGACCAATTGAAGGTTTATTACAACCCAGTGAAGTGGCGTCACTTGTAAGTACCACTATGCAATTTGGTGGTCGTGTATCTATGCGAACCAGTAACGATGGAACGCATACACCGTACGAGCTAAATATTGCTTTATTTGATGCTCTCCAAGGGACGCACAATGGCCCAGATAAGTTTGGCCTGGAGCGATTTATGTGTGCTCACGCAATTATGTTTGCGCTTGAAGGTATCCCAGGGCTTTATATTCATAGTTTGTTGGGTACAACTAACGATTACGAACGCTTTGAAAATTCACAGCATAACCGTGCTATTAACCGCCATCGTTGGCAAGAGTCAAAGCTACTGGCGGCAATTGGTGAAAAGTACAGCCATCATCATAAAGTGTTTAACGGCATAAAAAGTTTATTGGCAGTACGCAAAAAGCAAAGTGCCTTCCACCCAAATGCTACACAGTTTACGCTGCATTTAGCGGGGGGATTATTTGGTTTTTGGCGACAAAGTATAGACAGACGCCAAAGCATATTTTGTGTTTATAACATTAGCGATAAACCACAAACACTTACATTAGCCGACTTAAACTTAATTAACACCCAAAAGTGGTTTGATTTGGTGGCAGATAAAACGATTGAAGAAAGCCAATTAACAATAGAGCTAGAACCATACCAAAGCGTGTGGCTGAGTAATATTAAATAAAATGTATTAAAAAAGGCTCGCACTGCGAGCCTTTGTTTTAACTAGGGCGTGTTGATCTTTGTGGATTGAAATTTGTTCAATCTAGGGGCGATTAAATCGCGACGCGAGGTTTGTAACCTAGTGGGCTCGGTAACTGCTCCTGCGTTACCCTACTGGCTTACATCTATGTAAGAATAAGTAAAAACCGAGCAAAGCTTCCGCGTTCTGCTCACGCCCCTTACCTACATCCATGTAGGCAACAAAGAGTTAATCGCCCCTAGAAAGAACCCTTCGGGCAGCGCATGTTTGGTATTTATGCTGCGTTATCGCCTATTTATAGGGAATAACCACACTACATAGGCTCTGCCTTGCCTAAAAACCAAACATACTGCTGCAAATTCACCCACCAATGATCAACACGCCCTAATAAGTTATTTTATTAATTATAAGCTGTAGCTTAAGTTAATGTAGCCAAAGCGGCCAATGTTATCGTAACTTGCGCTACCCGCGCTTGTACCACGTGAACCGTACGGAAGTTTACGATTAAATACGTTATCAACACCTACTTTAACGCCTAAGCCACTATCGAAGTTGTAACCAACAGTCATATCGGTAATAAAGTATTTACCGTAAGACATTTGATTACTTGGGTTCGGGTTATTTTCAAGCTCAACATTTGTATATAAATCTACTTCACTTAAAAAGCGTGTTTCAACTGTTGAGAAAAAGTTATCCATAACATAGCTTACAGATAAGTTAGTTTGCCACTTAGCTTCACCTGTAGTACCAGCGTATTCAATGTAGTTACTAGGGTCGTCTTGGAACGGGTAATCTTTACGTTCAATTAAGTAAGTACCAATTAAGCGGGTTTTGAAGCTACCTTCAAGCGCGTCAAAGTCGTAACCTAGTTCAAAATCTATCCCTGATGCTTTTTGGCCAGCAACATTTAATACAGAGTTTTGTATTAAAGTAATTTCACCATTAGCATTACGTGTAATTAAGTTACAGTACTGATTGTTTATACCTGTTGCGCTATCAACACAGCGATCAAGAATGTCTTGCGCGTTAATTGTGTCAATTGCATCTTCAAGTTCAATTTCCCAGTAATCAATAGTAAGTAGCGCGTTTTCTAAAAACTCTGGTTGGTAAACAATGCCTACAGTTGTACTTGTTGACTCTTCGCCTTTAACATCGCGGTTACCACTAGTTAAACCATCTAAAGAGGCTGAATCGTAATCTGAATTAAAGTCACTCGCTACGCCCAATGCGGCACAGTTTGCAGTACGTGTTGCACCGTTTGATAAGTCACCTAAGTTTTCAGCACGACACGGGTCGTCTACATTGTAGAAAGTTTGGCTTGCTGCCCCAAATACTTCACTAATGTTAGGCGCACGAAGTGCTGCAGATTGTGTTACACGTACACGTAGCTCATCATTTACAGTCCAATCAAGACCAAGTTTCCAGCTAGTGGCTTCGCCAATCGTACTGTAGTCAGCATGACGTACTGCAGTGTCAAATACTAAATCTTGAATAAGCGGCAAATCAGTTAAAATTGGCATCGTCGCTTCAAAAAATACTTCGCGTACGTTGAACGAGCCTTTATCTTCGCCCAGTGCGTTAAAGAAAGTACCTTCTGCGTTATCTGGCTCTTTTGTTTCGCTTTCTTCTTTACGGTACTCGGCACCAAATGCAACACCTACATAACCTGCTGGTAATTCAAAAATAGCGCCATTAGCAAGTGAGCCAGAAACAACTGTTTGCTTAATTGTTGAGGTACCAACTGATACTGTATTTATGTAATCAATAGCTTGTTGAGATGGTGCGCCAAAACCCATAATATTTACAGGTACACAGCCGTCAGCTTGTGCAGCAGCGCTACGACATACTACGTTACCATTTGTATCTTCAACGGCATCAAGTGCATTAAAGTAGTTGGCTAAAATCATGTTAGCGCCGTTTTCACGCTCAAGATCAGTTTGGCCATAAACAACTGATGTATCTAATTCCCAATCTTCAAATACAGTACCTTTTAAGCCGGTAACAAAGCGCGTTGTTTCACGCGTATTGTTTTCAATGCGGCGGCCAAGGTCGGTCATCATGCGGTTAACCATGATCGAATCAACACCTTCCTCTTCCATACGTGCTTTGATGGCTGGGTCTATGTAAGGGTTGTCGATTTTAATGCTATTGTCGCTGTCGAAAAAGAAAAATGCAGGTTGGCCTATGCTTTCGCCTTGGCTGTTTACGTATTTTGCATCAAAGTAGACATTTAAGTCGTCGGTAACATCGTAGTTAACTTTAAAGTTTACGTTGTAGCGCTCGAACTCAGGTTGAATCTCTTCAAATTGACCAAGATTAAACGAATCACAGTTTGCACATGACAAGCCATCTACATTATCACCTATGTATAAGTCGCGAGCGCTACTGTCGGCGTTAAAGCTATTAGTGTATCCATCTTCAAGTGCATAAACACCGGCGTTATTAATTGCGTAATAACCAGCATTAGGTGTTAAGATTTTGTCAGGGAAGGCTGCGCTATCTTTGTTTGCATCTGTTTGGGCTTGATTACGTAAACTACTAAACGAAGTACTAGTCCAAGGGTGGTCAAGTGCATTTAATGAATCTTGGCCAGAGTACTCAATAGCAAAAGCGGCATTACCACGGCCGTTATCAAAATTAGAGCCGTACGAGAACGTCGCTTTTTCGTTGTTGTAGCTGTTTAAATCGGCAAAACCTCGGGTAACACTAAAATCCATACCTTCAATGTTGTCTTTTAATATAAAGTTTACAACACCTGTTACCGCGTCAGCTCCATATACAGCGGATGCACCACCAGTGATAATT
Source organism: Pseudoalteromonas sp. SG45-2 (assembly GCF_014164115.1). NCBI lineage: Bacteria > Pseudomonadati > Pseudomonadota > Gammaproteobacteria > Alteromonadales > Pseudoalteromonadaceae > Pseudoalteromonas > Pseudoalteromonas sp. SG45-2. The sequence goes on along the minus strand of NZ_JACJEO010000038.1, from coordinate 13,753 downwards.
TCTACACGCTCGACCCATACACTTGGAATAGTATTGGTATCTACAGCTTGAGAACCTGCAGAGCTTGATACATGACGCTTACCATTTACAAGTACTAGGGTACGGTCTGTACCCATGTTACGTAAATCAAGAATATTTAAACCAGCAGTACCAATAAAACGGCCTGAGTTAGCCATAGAATATGTATTGCCAAGTGCTGGTAAATTGTTTAGCGCTTCACCAATGTTTACAGCGCCTGTATTAATTAGCTGCTCGCCACTTATAACTGTTACTGGTGCAGGTGCAATAGCACCTTCACGTAAAATACGTGAACCCGTTACTTCAACGCGTTCAATTTTTGTTGCTTGCTCATCTTGTGCAAGCACAGAGTTACTTGCTGTTGCAGCAGCAGTAATTAATGCACATTTAATGCTAGTAGAAAGTAAATTATGACGTTTCATGTGTTTCCCAAAGGACATTTTATAGTAATTTAATACAATATTTATTTTTACTTAATACAGTCTGTATTAGATAAAAACCTATAACTTTTTTATGAGGTCGGCGATTATTGCACGGGGAAACCAGTAATAGAAGAGAGGTAACTTGATGGATTCAAATGAGTTATTTCTGTATCAATTTTTATAAAGTTCAGTTTGTTGCGTTTTTTACATTTATAATTTTAATTATTTGATATGAGTTTGTAACTAAAAATAAGGTTTTTTATTGTCTATGCACTTTTCATTATCATGTAGTGTTTTTTGTTTTCATTTGAGTGTTAATAATGAACTTTTTTATGGCTTTCATATTAATTTTTTAGGAGAAGGTTAGTTAATTAATAAATTTTAATAGAAGGTTTTTTAGTCTTTAATGTTTTATTTATGTAATTTCATGTTGTCGTGAAGTAATTTAAAATACGCTATTTTTGTTGCTAATAAATATAAAATGAGTAAATTTCATCTTTGAAAAGTAAAAAAGGCCCAGTTTATGGGCCTTTTATTAACAATAAAACTTACATTTTATATGAAAAAGTAATGTAACCAAAACGCCCTATATTATCGTAGCTAGCACTTCCGCTACCATCACCACGTGTACCATAAGGTAACTCACGATTGAATAGGTTATCTACACCCACTTTTAAGCCAACACCGTTATCAAAGTTATAACCGACTGTCATGTCAGTAATTATGTATGTACCAAAAGTAGTTAAACTATTTGGATTGGGGTTATCGCTTAAATCTTGATCTGTGTATAAGCTTACTTCTTCGATATAACGAGTGCTCAAAGATGTGTATAAGTTTTCGTAGCTGTATTCTATATTTAAGTTAGCTTGCCATTGCGCTTCACCTGTAACGCCCGCATATTCAATGTAGTCGCTAGGCTCATCTTGGAATGGGAACTCTTTACGCTCAATCAAATATGTACCAATAAAGCGTGTTTTAAAGCTACCTTCAAGCGCATCAAAGTCGTAACCTAATTCAAAGTCAACACCAGATGCTTCTTGACCTGACACATTAAGCACTGAGTTTTGAATTAACGAAATCTCACTGTTTGCATCACGTGTAATAAGACTACAATATTGATTTGAAATACCTGAGCCGCTATCAACACAACGATCTAGGATATCTTGCGCACTGATAGTCGAGATTGCATCTTCAAGCTCAATTTTCCAGTAATCGATAGTAAGTGTTGCGTTTTCAATAAACTCTGGTTGGTAAACTAGACCAATAGTAGTACTTGTAGATTCTTCACCCTTCACATCTCGGTTACCGCTTTGTAAACCTTCAAGTGTTTGTGAATCATAGTCAGAATCAAAACCTTCTGGCACACCTAATGCAGCACAGTTGGCACGGCGTGTACTACTGTTTTGTAAATCATTTAAGTTATCAGCTTGACAAGGATCGTCGACACTGTAGAAAGTTTGGCTCGGTGCACCAAAAATTTCACCAATATTTGGCGCTCTTAGCGCTTCTGATTGTGTTAAACGAAAACGAAGCTCATCGTTTAGAGTCCAATCAAGCCCTAATTTCCAGCTAGTTGCATCGCCAATTGTGCTGTAATCAGCGTAGCGTACAGCTGCATCCAGCACTAAGTCTTGAACAAATGGCATATCAGAAAGTAGTGGAATTGATACTTCTGTAAAAATTTCACTTACATCAAAGTCGCCTTTGTCTTCACCAAGTGCATTAAAGAATGTGCCTTCAGCATTGTTTGGCTCTTTTGTTTCACTTTCTTCTTTACGGTATTCAACACCAAAAGCCATACCTACATAACCTGCAGGTAATTCAAATAATCCACCATTGGCCAAAGAAGCAGATACTACAGTTTGAGTGATTTCAGATGTACCTGTAGAAACTGTATTAATGTAGTCAATTGCTTCATCACTTGGCGCACCAAAGCCCATAATATTTACAGGAACACAGCCTTCAGCTTGTGCTGCTTCACTTCTACATACAATATTACCATTGCCATCATCTACCGCATCAAGTGCGTTAGAGTAATTTTCAAGAATCATATTAGCGCCATTGACGCGTTCTAATTCTGTTTTACCACGTACAATAGATGCATCTAAATCCCAATCACTAAAGACCGTACCTTTAAGGCCAGCTACAAATCGTGTTGTTTCGCGTGTATTGTTTTCAATGCGACGACCTAAATCAGTCATCATACGAAGTACATTTATTGATTCTACGCCTTCACCATCGTTAGCTTCTTCCATAAGCTTTTTAACACTTGGGTCTAAATATGCGTTATCAATTTGTATGGTATTACGTGGATCGCCAAAGAAAAATGCGGGTTGGCCAATGCTTTCACCTTCACTGTTTACGTATTTGGCTTCAAAATAAGCATTTAAATCGTCTGTTACATCATAGTTAACTTTAAAGTTAACATTGTAACGTTCGAATTTTGGTTGTATCTCGTCAAACTGGGCTAGGTTAAACGAATCACAATCTGCACATAGAAGACCGTCAACGTTGTCACCAGTATAAATGTCACGATGAGAGCCATCTGCATTAAATGTATTTACATAACCATTACCTAGGCTAAATACGCCTGCGTTATTAATTGCGTAGTAACCAGCATTTGGCGTATAAATCTTATCAGGAAAATTAGGGTCGTCTTTATTAGAATCGTTTTGGGCTTGGTTACGTAGACTTGAGTATGAACCATCAGTCCAAGGGTGATCTAACGCATTTAAAGAGTCTTGAGCTGAGTATTCAACTGCAAATGCAGCATTACCACGGCCATCATCAAAGTTCTTACCATATGAAAAGGTTGCCTTTTCATTGTTGTAATCACTTAAATCTGAAACGCCTTTAGTTACAGTAAAGTCTAAACCTTCAATATTATCTTTTAAAATAAAGTTAACAACACCTGTTACAGCATCAGCACCGTAAACAGCAGATGCACCGCCTGTTACAATTTCTACACGCTCAACCCATACGCTTGGTATAGTATTAGTGTCAACAGATTGTGAGCCTGCTGAGCTCGAAACATGGCGTTTACCATTTACAAGTACAAGCGTACGGTCAGTACCCATGTTACGTAAATCAAGAATATTTAGACCTGCAGTACCAATAAAGCGGCCTGAGTTTGCTAAAGAATATGTGTTACCTAGTGCTGGTAGTTTATTTAACGCTTCACCGATATTCACTGCACCAGTATTAAGAAGTTGTTCACCAGTAATTACAGTTACAGGTGCAGGTGCAATTGCACCAACTCGGCTGATTTTTGAACCTGTTACTTCAACTCGTTCTATTTTTGTATCCTCAGCATCTGCTGCAATAGAAGTATGCGCCAAACCAATTGCACTTAAACAGAGAGCTGTTTTTATGCCGCTTGAGAGCTGGTTATAAGATTTCATATTATCCCCTAGATGAATTAGTTGTTTTTTAAAACTTAAGTGCAATATAAAATTCATGTTAGTAATTATTTGTATACAAAATTTACATTGCGCACCCAGATTTAACACTTGCAGTTTTTTAGGCAATGGATTATCGCTGAACCTACAAATAAAGAAGACAAGCGGGTTGTTAAAATGTAGTTAAAACAATGGTTTAAAATGTTTCTGTTAACTTCTTGTTTGCCCTATTGGCAATGTGTTTATATTTTGTATCTTGTTTGTCTTTTTTATTTTTTTTTACTTATTGATTTTTAAAAGTATAAATATTTATATGTTTGTTTTCATGGTTTTATAGTTGTGTTTTTAGGGATTATTTTGTTACTTTTGAGGTTTGTATCGTATAGGGTTAGCTTGATAATTTATTTTCATAAATTCAAGATTAAGTTCTGTCTTCCACCGCTAATACAAACTGTAAAGGGGCTTTACAGATAGCTTCCAAAGTTTAGAGTAGTAGAGTTACTTTTTTTACTTTAATTGATACAATTCGGCGTCTTTCACTCATAAGGTTGTTCATGAAATATTTCTTATTAAATATTGCGTTATTATTTAGCTCATTGGTTTTAGCCGAGGAACCTGTCGATCTTGAAATAAATATGAAAAATACGGGCCTTGCGTATAAACAAGCAGTACAGGCAACTCAACTTAGTGAATTTAATACTGCGATTGATGAATTTATAAAGCTGGTTAAAGTGAGTAAAACAGGTAAGTTTTACAAGAAACCAGAACAGTCATTGCAGGGCCTTGATAAAGTAATTGCCCAAGCTGAGCTTGCAAAAAAAGCAGCGAATGAGCAGGGTCTAAGTGCAGCAAAAGAACCGTTAAAAAATATAGATAATTTACGTAAAAAATATCATGAGCTACATGAGCCTCCAGGGTTCTTTGAATTACTGTTCGGTTCATAAACCTAAACTATATGTATCTTTAGTCGCTACTTTTAAGCTAATTGCGTTAAAAGTATCTGCAGCAATAAATATAAGGAAACACAATGGAAATTTCAGTTTCAATGTTAGAAGGCCAAAAGCAAAGCGCTAAATTTGGCGACCTAGAAGTAATCAGCGATCAAAGTGTAAACGCTGGTGGCAACGCAGAGCATCCAGAACCGTTTGATTACTTTTTAGTAAGTATGGTTTTATGTGCAGGTTTTTATGCACGTAAATTTTGTGAGCAGCGTGATATTTCAACGCAAGGTATGACGCTTACTCAAAATAATGAAAATGTAGATGATAACGGTAAAAAGTTATTTTCAATTGAGATTAACCTACCAGACGGTTTTCCTGATAAATATAAAAAGGCGCTTATTGCAGCCGTTAATACCTGTACGGTAAAAAAAGTAATTCAGGCAGTGCCAGAGTTTTCAGTAGTGGTAAAATAATCCACCCTAAATTAGGTAGCCTTAACAGGCTACCTAATTATGTATAGTGCCCCACGGCTTAACTTATTTCTTTTTCATTCCTTGTACTGCTTTAAAGCGTGGGTTGTTTTTGCAAATTACAAATACACGACCTTTGCGTTTTACAATTTGACACCCCGGGCGTTGCTTCGCACTTTTTAGGGAACTTAATACTTTCATACCTTTTCCTTTTTAACAGTCGATAAACTTTTAAAACGACGGTTAAACTGTGCAACACGGCCATCTGTAGCAACAGTTTTTTGCTTGCCTGTATAAAATGGATGTGAGTCACTTGATATGTCAATAGGTACATATGGATAAGTATTACCGTCTATTTCTACTGTGCGGCTTGTTTTAATGGTTGAGCCAATAATAAAGTAAGAATCGGCAGCAGTATCGTGAAAAGCAACCACTTGGTAATCAGGATGAATATTTGGTTTCATAATACGCCTCAATAAATGATATGTGATAATGTATCATTTTAATTTAACGTATTTATTCTCTCATTGCAAATTATTTAAATGCTCCCCAAAAGGGGCGTAATTGCTGGCTATTTGTGCAAATAAATCAAAAAATAAGCACTTGAATTAAAAATGCTGGCTATTGGCGTTTAGGCTGTTATAACTATATTTAAGAGTTAAAACGTTAACAAATACGGTTATAAAGTTATTACAGAGGTTATGTATGAGTGACGCAACACAACAACAAGAACAAATTGACCAAGGGGTGATGGAAACCCTAAGAGAGCGCGACCACAGTACCTTGGCGCAACAAGTAAATCCGTTAACCTGCAACCACAATGATATTGTAGAGTTACTAGCAAGGTATATGGCACTTAGTGAGCAAGAAGATGATGAGCTGTTTGATACTTGGTTTGATAACCTAACTAAAGAGCAACATACTGTTTTAAAAGTATTTGAAGTTTACCGTGGACAATATGAGCACCAAAATTAAAGTGTTTATTTTTGTAAGTATGCCAAATCCAGTGGTTATTTAAATAAAACTAAATAGCCACTACTACTTTTTAACTAGAAAGTAGTAATGTTGTATCAACCACTACTCCCACCTGTTTTCATCATAATTTTTTGCGGATTTAATCTTATCTTTATTTAGGTACGACTTACTGATATTCATAAGTATTTATTGCTATTTTAAGGTAATGTTCTAGTTTTAATAGACAGACTGTTTATAATTTAAATAAGTTTATGGGTTATATACTCGAAAATATTCGCTCCCATTTCGTAATTCATAAAACACTTAAAATTAATTGAGCTTTAATGATTAAACCTGAGATCCCAAGTAACGAAGCAGAGCGATTACATGCGTTAAAAACATTAAAAATTCTAGATACGTCGCATGAAGAGCGCTTTGATCGTGTTACTCGTATTGCCAAGCGTATGTTTAATGTTTCTATTTCATTGGTTACTTTAATTGACGAAGACCGCCAATGGTTTAAATCTAGGCAGGGGCTTGATGCGCCTGAGCTTCCTCGCGAAACCTCATTTTGTGGCCATACCATAAATCAAGACGAGTTGTTAATAATCCCAGATACAGCCCAAGATAAAAGGTTTTTTGATAACCCTTTTGTTGCAGGCGATCCTAAAGTACGCTTTTATGCCGGCTTTCCTTTAAAATTAAGGCAAGGGGTTATTATAGGCACTTTATGCCTTGCCGATAATAAACCTAGACACCTTAATGATGAAGAAAAACAATTACTAAGAGATTTAGGCACGTTGGTTGAGCAAGAGATTCAATCAATTCAACTAGCTACAATTGACGAGTTAACAAGAATCTCTAACCGGCGTGGCTTTTTGAACCTTGCTGAGCATACGCTAAATGTATGTAGGCGAAACAAAGTATCAATGTCGTTTATATTGTTTGATCTTAATAAATTTAAACAAATTAATGATGTTTATGGACACCACGAAGGCGATTTTGTATTGAATAAATTTGCGCAAATTATGCTTAGTTCATTTTGTGATTGTGAAGTAATAGGCAGACTTGGCGGAGATGAGTTTGTAGTAATGCTAAGTGATTTAGATGAAACAAAAGCTGAGTTTGTTTTACAAAGGTTTGCGGATGCAATTGCGCATACCAATAATACCTTAAATAAGCCATACAAAATTGATTACAGTGTAGGGGTAACACACTTTAAATACGATACAGGTAAATCGGTTGAGGATATGATTCAAGATGCTGATGTTGCAATGTATCAGCAAAAAAAGCAGCAATCACTTTAGTGAGCTATTTAGTTTAATTGCTGCTTGAACTTCACTTAACTTCCTCATGCTAGTACGAATCTTATAATATGACGTTATTCGCTATTGCAGTCATTTTTTGCAGAGGGTGATGCTAAAGACACATTTGGTTGCCAAATCCTGTCCCATATTTTATGAAGATTGTTTAAGTTTGGTCTTTGACTTATTTTTTCAAAGTTACCAATGCTCACCTCTGAATCATTTTTTTGACCCACTACAAAATTAAACACATAGTTGCACTCCATGCCCATACGTAAATCAGAAAGCACAATATTGCTTTGCTGTTGGCGCACCGAATAAAACCCTTTAGTAAACCACTGCAAGCGCTTTATAGCCCATTCATCGCTAATATTATTTAACAATGAAGGCGTTGTTTGATAAGGCGTTAATGTAACATCGTTTGGCACGTCAAATACTGATGCATAACCTTCGTAGTATTGTCCGTCAGACATCACAACAATACGCCACAGCAAAGTGGTTAGCGGGGCAGGCGTACTAATATACGCATTTACTGGTATTTGCCTGTTGTTGAGTGCTGTTTTTACCTTGTCATCAATACTTACTTTTAAAATTAAAGCACAAAATAAATATAGACTACTTAAAACTAAGGCCGCTGCATTTATATGATAAGCCGTTGCTGCTTGTATTTTGGGTATTAGCGTACATATTACGCCAATTAATAAAGGAAGCGTGTAAGCGGGGTCAATAATAAACACACTAGAAACCGCAAAGGGGTACTCAGTAAAAGGCCAAAGTAATTGTGTACCGTATACCGTTAGGCTGTCTAATATGGCATGTGTAGATAAACTTAAAAATACTAGCCAAAACCAGCGCACTTTATAAATTTGCATTCCCGCGTGTATTTTTAATATTAGCCATACAATGAGCGGACTAATTAATAAATGTATTAATAACGAATGGCTAAAGCTACGGTGGTAAGTAAATGCTTCTACAGAGCCACCATAAGGCAAAAATACATCTAAATCAGGAAGTGTGCCTAAAATTGCTCCCCATAAAACGGCTTTTCGACCTATTTTATTGCCTAATACCGCATAACCTACAGCACTACCTAATGCTACCTGCGTTAAAGAATCCATTTTGATTAATACCTTTAATTGCGACTTTTATTATTTATACTTTTTGATTATTAAAAAGCGTCAAAAAATAATGTGAAATATTTGATAAGCACATCAATGCCCAAAATTTATAAACTAAGCCTGGGCTTTATAAAATCTAAAAACGCTGTAATGCGAGACGATACCGCACTATTTTTATAATACACGGCTTGTATAATTTCTCGGTTATTAGGTGAGCTAACTGCACTGGGTAACACTTCAACTAATTTACCTGTTTTTAGATCATTGCCAATCATAAAGTGAGAAAGTAGCGCAACGCCTTGGTTTGCAATACATAGTTGCCGCACTGTTTCGCCGCTGCTTGCGCTAAGCGAAAACGTAAATAAAGCGGGCTTTACTAACGGCCAAGTGTTTAATTTAGGGGAGTCACTAAAACCAATTATCTTGTGATTTTGTAAGTCATCTATTTGCGTAATTGTTGCGTTGTTTTTTATATATTCTGGGCTGGCTACAATACGTAACTGGCTGCTGCCAAGTTTACGAGCATGTAAATTTGAGTCTTTTAAATCACCAATGCGTATGGCTAAATCGGTTTTATGTTCAAGTAAATCAATAATGCTGTCGTGTGAGGTTATATCAAGCGTTATGTGGGGGTATTGCTTGGCAAATTCGCCAATTAAAGGTGTAAGTTGGTGCAATACAAAAGGGCTTGCCGCATCTATTCGCAGCTTGCCACTTGGCGCTTGTTTTAAAAGCTTTATGGCTTCTTCACCGGTATAAAGCGTATTTAACCCTTCGCGTGCAAATTTTATAAAAGTATGGCCTTCTTCGGTAAGCTCTAACCGGCGTGTTGTTCTGTTTAGCAAAGTACATTGCAGTGTATTTTCAAGGCGTGATACAGCTCGCGACACTTTAGCCACCTGCTGATCGAGCAAGTTAGCCGCCCCGGAAAAGCTTGCGCAATCGACTACCGTTATAAACGTTTCTAAATCTTCAGTTTTTGAATGAACTGCCATAAGTATACCAACACCATCTTTGCATTATTAACAAAAGTATTTTGTCACTAATGCTATTTTTTGCAAACGATATTTTAGCCAAACTACATTCTTCAAATATTAATGAGGATATAACTATGCCATTGGCTTTGTGGGCGCTTACCTTAAGCGCATTTGCAATCGGAACAACTGAGTTTGTAATAGTGGGATTAGTACCCACCATTGCAAACGACTTAGGCGTAAGCCTACCTTCAGCAGGTTTGCTTGTAAGTTTATATGCGGTTGGCGTTGCCATCGGTGCGCCGGTGCTAACGGCTTTAACGGGTCGTTGGAATCGTAAAGTGGTACTAATAAGCTTAATGGGCTTATTTGTTTTAGGTAACTTACTTGCATGGCAAGCGCCAAGTTACGAAACATTAATACTTGCGCGCATTTTAACGGGGCTTGCCCATGGTGTGTTTTTTTCAATTGGATCGATGATTGCCACTAGCCTAGTAAGCAAAGACAAAGAAGCCAGTGCAATAGCCATTATGTTTACTGGGCTTACTGTAGCACTCGTAACTGGTGTGCCACTAGGTACATGGATTGGACAACACTTTGGTTGGCGTGCAACGTTTTTAGTTGTGTCGGTATTAGGTTTAATTGCATTAATCGGCAGCTCTATTTTAGTGCCAAAAAATTTAAAACAATCAATACCTGCGACGTTTAAAGAGCAACTACAAGTAATCGTAAAACCGCGTTTATTACTGGTGTATTTAATGACGATATTGGGCTATGGCGGCACGTTTACAGCGTTTACTTATTTAGCACCTATTTTAGAGCAACAAACAGGTTTTGCGCCTTCGGCTATTGCTTTAATAATGCTTGTTTACGGTGTATCGGTAGCGGTAGGTAATATTTGGGGTGGAAAGTTGGCCGACAAACGCGGCCCAATTAGCGCACTGAGCATTATATTCAGCGCTTTGAGTATTATTTTACTGATATTTACCTTTACGATGGAATCAAAAATTGCCGCTGTACTTACTATTTTAGTCTGGGGCGCATTTGCTTTTGGTAATGTGCCAGGCTTGCAACTTTATGTAGTAAAGCAAGCGCAAAAGCACACGCCCAATGCGGTAGATGTTGCATCAGGTTTAAACATAGCCGCATTTAATATTGGTATTGCACTTGGCTCAATTATTGGCGGTAGCGTAGTAGAGAACATGACCCTGCAAGATACAGCATGGATAGGCGCCGTTATCTCTGTTTTAGCACTTGGTGTTACACGCTACAGCGGTATGCTTGATAAACGTGAAATTCAGCAAGCATAAAGCCTTAGCAGGGTCTGTTGACCTTTTAGGATTAAATTTGTTCAATCTAGGGATGATTTAATCACGGAGCGAGGTTTGTAACCTAGTGGGCTAAGTAAAAATCGAGGGACAAAGAGTAAATCCACCCTAGGAAGAACCTACAGGCAGCGCGTATTTGGCATTTATGCTGCGTTATCGCCTATTAATGTGGAACAACCACACTGCATAGGCTCTGCCTTGCCTAAATACCAAATACACTGCTGCAAATGTAATCTCTAAAGATTAACAGACCCTAACCTTGAAACTAAAATTAATGACCTCATACATGTTATGAGGTCATAGATTTTTAAGTGACAGTCGTAATAAGAAGTAAAAGGTGTATTTCGTAAAACTTTTAAAAGTTTGTATTTCAAAACCGATTATTTTATAAGGATAAACCATGACAAAACGTGTAATAGAAATGCCAGAACTAGGTATGGGAACATTCCGCTTAGAGGGCGACACTGCCTATAACTCAGTAAAAATGGCACTCGAAGTTGGGTTTCGCCATATTGATACCGCACAAATTTATGGCAACGAAGAGCAAGTAGGTCAAGCCATAAAAGATAGTAATATTCCGCGCAGTGAAATATTCTTAACCACCAAAGTGTGGAATAACAAATTAAATAAAAGCGACTTTATCCCAAGCGTTAAAAAGTCACTTGAAAAGCTACAAGTTGATTCGGTCGACTTACTGCTAGTTCATTGGCCATCGCCTGCTAACGACGAGCCAATGAGTGAATACCTCACTGAATTACTAAAAGCGAAGCAGCTTGGTTTAACTAAGCACATTGGTGTATCAAACTTCACCATTGCAAACTTAAATGAAGCAATGCAAACACTTGACTCGCGTGAAATATTTACCAATCAGGTTGAGGTTCACCCATATTTAACTAATACTAAATTGCGTGCATTTTGTGCTCAGCACGATATACACGTGACAGCGTACATGCCATTTGTAGTAGGCAAAGTACTTAAAGATCAAACCATTATCGACATTGCTAAAAAGCACGATGCAAGTCCAGCACAAGTTGTTTTAGCATGGGTTAACGCAACCGGCATGACGACAATTCCATCATCAACTAAGCGCAAAAACTTAGAAGATAACTTTAACGACCACGTTAAATTAGATGATGAAGACATAGCCCGCATTGATGGTCTAGATTGTGGCGACCGCCAAGCAACACCAGACTTTGCGCCGCAGTGGGATCAGTAAACTTACCTCAAACGCAAAGTTAAACTAAATATTTTAAGGTGTAGATTATCTACACCTTAACTTTTTAAAAGGAATACACATGTTAACGGTTATAGCTGCACTGTCGTGCAAAAATATTGATGCAGATGTGATGCTTACAGCACTTGAAAACTTACAAAAGTCATCGCGCCAAGAAGTAGGGTGCTTACGTTATGAACTATCGGTAAAAAGTGATGATGAACATACCGATTACGTTGTTAGTGAACAGTGGGCGTCTGACGAGCACTTTGAAGCGCATAAAAACGAGCCACACTTTAAAGCGTTTGGTACGCAAGTTACTGGGCTTTTGACCAATAGTAGTATTGATGTATATAAATCAATTGGTTAAATTCTTTTTATAGTGCCTATTATGGTACGTATTAAAATACTTAGCTAAATTACATATCATAAAGTAAATACTCAAATAGGTGCTGTTATCTTACATCACCTTTTATTCTTACACTCCAACCTGCCTAAATACCCAACTTCGCCAATATCAATGAAACCTATTAGGACTCTTTTTTGTTAATTCGCATTCGTAGTGCTTCGAAATCAAAAGAGGTTCATAACTTTATTAAGAGTCGTTTTGCTATCACAACCCACTCTAATAAATAGCCTATTTAATTTGTTGTTTACATTAAAATTCTCTGGTGTAAATTATAGAAATATAACATGGCATTTTAGTCAGCCGTAAATAGTTCGAGTGGTACTGAATAAGAGACTCAAAATAGCAAACTATTTATATATTTTTTTGTGTTATATTTTTAGAGCTGAGTTAATTAAACTAATAATGGAGACATGGGTATGGAAATTAATAAATCTAATCAATCTATTCTTATTTTTGTAATCCCTTTATTAACTGCGTATTTCGGATCAAAAGTTATATTTCACTTATTTGCTTTTGAGTATCTTGTGTTTACAGATACTTTTGACATTCTAAAGCTACTCATTGATATTAGTGTATTTGGAGTGTTGTTCTATATTAGTTCGCTGGGCGTTGGTTATGTCATCAGAGCTAAAACATAAGTTTTTAATCATTAGCTGGTAAATTGCTAGCTAAAAAATCACAGCCAATAAAGCCTTAACAGCTTTAAACTGTATAATTTATATGGAGATAATAATGAAAAAATTAATCGCAATAGTAGCGTTGTTAGGCTTTGCTTCATTTGCACAAGCTAATGATAGTTTTGTAGTGAATGCTAAATTTTATGATAATAAAAACTTAATTGGTTCACCTGTTTTAGTAGTTAATTCAAATGAAGAGGCGTCAGTTTCAGTTGATAATTCGTATAGTTTTGCTCTTACAGTAACGCCAATTGATGAGCTTACTGTTAGTTTAGCAACTGACCTAAAACTAGGTGGAAAACATATGGCTCCCTCTTTAATTGTTGAAATAGGCAAAGAAGCAAGTATTAATGTTGATGGTAAAGAACTGTCAGTTTTAGTAAGCAAATCAAGCAGCTAATAATACCAACCTGCATAAATCTTTGATCAATTTAACGAATTAAATTGCACTATAACGTCGTTAAAAATTTTTTATTTAGAACAACTAGATATAAAAATTTTTGCCTAGTTCTAGCGTAATTTTCTTA
>NZ_JACJEO010000037.1:0-26589 GCF_014164115.1 Pseudoalteromonas sp. SG45-2 | reverse complement strand
GGCTGTTAGAACTCAATCTGTACGAGTGCCCACACAGATGATTGCTTTATATTGTTAAAGAACGTTTTGAGTCGCTTTAGCGTCTCAAGGGATGCGAATAATACACCCTTTATTTTTCGAGTCAATACTTTGTTTTAAATTTTCTTTTGGAAGATTTAAAACCGAAGTTTTATTTAACTCTCTGAGTAGTTCGTGCCTCGCTATGCGTTGGCGTTTCCCGTCTCAGTGGGGTCGCATTATAGGGAGATCCAAAAACAGATCAACCCTTTTTTTAGATCTTTTTACTGTTCGAACAAAAATAGAACAAAACCACGTAAAACCACATGAAAACCCCTCTAAGATGATGCTTTTTTATGCTCTTATTTATTATTTAATACAAATATCATTGCTATGTTTGATTTAGGCGTTAAGATAGCAAGTTCACAATGTTAAATTAATGTTTATTTCCTGTTTATTGGTAGATCTAAAATGAAATTACCCGATCAAAAATCTTTTATCTTCTCTGTTATTCTTGCTGTAGTTGGTTTTGTTGTTGTTGAGTTTGCTTTAGGCGGCTTAGCTTTAAACCCTGCATTACTATTTGGTGCTGGTTTATTAATAGGTGCAATTGCTATTGCTGCAATATCATCTGATGTGACTGAAGAAGCTGAAGTTAAAACAAAAACGCTTTATGTTGGTAACCTTCCTTATCGTGCAAACGAAGGTGTGGTTCGTGCATTATTTGAAGAACAAGGCAAAGTATTCAATGTTCGTTTATTAAAGGATAAGAATACTGGCAAACGTCGTGGCTTTGGTTTTGTTGAAATGGCGCAAGCTGATGCAGACAATGCAATTGCTAACTTGAACGATAGCGAGTTCCAACAACGTACTTTAAAGGTACGCGAAGCAAAACAAAAACAAGAAGATGATTCTAATGCTCTACGTACTGAGACGGATCAGTCAGTGTAACTAGCTTTACCGCTAGCTTATTGCTAAACACATCAGCCGTTGCATAATATTGCAGCGGCTTTTTTATGTCTGTCAGTTTATTCATACATAAGTTAAGTTGCTTAAGTAGGTAGTCGACTCTATTTGCTATCGCTACACCTGAATCAAGTAATTTAACCTTTCCTTCAAAATACTGACTAATAGGCTCTGCTAGTATTGGAAAGTGCGTACATCCTAATACAAGTACATCTATAGTTTTATCTATATGTAGTTCATCGAGTACTTGATACAACTTATTTGTATCTAAAGAGCCTGTAAAAAAGCATTCCTCAGCTAACGTTACTAATTCAACACTGCTATAAAGGTTAACGATTACATTACGTGCATGTTCAGCAATTAATGTTTTTGTGTATGAACTGGCGACCGTTGCTGGTGTGGCTAATAAGCCAATATGATTTGAACGTGTTAACTCTGCCGCAGGCTTTATTGCTGGCACAACGCCTACAATAGGAATATCCGTAATTTGACGAACAGCACTAAGTGCAGATGTAGAAGCGGTATTACACGCTATTACAATTAAATCAACGCTAAGCGTATTAGCTTTAATGAAATGAATAAGTGAGCATAATCGGTTAATGATTGTCTGCTGGGATTGAGCACCATAAGGTAGTAAAGCATTATCCATAAAATAGCTGTACTGAGCATTTGGGATACTGTGCTTTATATGCTCAAGTACAGTAGTTCCACCAATACCTGAATCAAAGACCATTATATGCGCTGACAAACTACTGTTCCCACTTTACTTTAAGAACGGCAGTTTGCCATGAGGTATTTATAAAAGAAAGTAGTTTAACTTTGCGTGGTTTCTAAATCAGTAAGCCTGTCGGCTGCTGAATTTAACTGATTAAGGTTTTCGAACATAGACTTTGTGTAATCTACTAACTTATCTATTTGTTCCTGATCTTGATTTAACCACTGTAGAATGCCAGCTAGTTGATTTTGTAATCCAAGTTCGCCCGCTTTTTCAAAAGCATTTTTAAGGTCATCATTAAAGGGAGCTAAGCCCTCTGATACTTGTTTTTCTGGTGCTGGTTTATATTCTTCATAGCTTTTAACTGTGGCTATTGTTTTTGTTTGGCGTAAATCCATAGAAAAAGCCACCAGCTGGTCACTGTCTAAACTCAGCTCTTGAGCTTGTTCAAATGCTTCATCCAGGTCACCACCAAAAAATGTTTTACTTAAATCTTGTAAATCTTCCATCATCGCATTAATAGCTTCTTGCTCTTGCTCGTTTAAGTCACCATTAACCGACATCGAAAATGATACCTGTCGAGATTGCGATGATGAGCTTGCAAACGACTCACTATTACTATTTTGCTGATAGCCACTTGCCGATTGAGATTCAAATGCATCAGCAAAGCTAATACTTACCTCATCGCCTTCTGCTGTAGTAAATTTATACTCTGCATTACTCGTCATACTGACGTATTGGGCCTGGCTTATATTTACGCTGGCAGGTTGTGGGTTAAATAACGACTCTTCAAACTTATCCAGCCCATTGTAAATTCCCTCTTTGGACTTATTAATGCCCTCTTCCATGTCATCATTAAATACGCCTGTACCTTTGAGTTCATCAACAGCGTCATCAATCCCTATTTGGACTCCTTTGCGCGCATCGCCTAGCATATCTTTGAGCTTTTCGTCATCAGCGCCGTTAGCTTTTGCTTTATTTACAGCACTACTTACAAAATCGAGTACGTTTTTTACTATTTCATCAAAATCAAATAGTGGTTTATCTGCTTTTTTTTCTGCGATAGGTAATCCAAGCTGCTCAGCCATTTTATCGCCAAGCACCTTTGCGGCCAACTCTCGGCCTCGTTGTTGATAGCTATCTTGAGGAGACGTAATTGTAGGTTGCTGTATATCAGCTTTATTATTGAATTTATTGATGTTGTTGTTTGGCGTAAAGCCATAATTACCTATTTTCATGATTCGTCTCCTAAGCGTGCGTAGTTTATTATCGGCTATAACAACAAAAACTAAAGTACAATGTTCAATAAAACAGCATAAATGCTAGCCAAAACTAGACAAATACGCAGCGCTCCCTACAATAGCGCCGATAAACAGATCTTAGATAAGGTAGTAGCGTTAATGGCAGTTATTAAAATAGATACCACACAGTACCAAGCGCAGTTAAGTGAAAAAGAGCAGCGAATTAGTACGCAGTTTCAACGTTTTGGTGTGGAGCAATTAGAAGTATTTAGCTCAGAGCCAACTAACTACCGCCAACGTGCTGAATTTAGAGTATGGCACGACGGTGATGATCTGTTTCACATTATGTTTGATCAACAAACAAAAGAAAAAATCCGTGTTGATACATTTGACCCAGCAGCGCCTCTAGTAGGTGAAATAATGCAGGTGATGATTGAAAATCTTAAGCCTTGTGAAATATTACGCCGTAAGTTATTTCAAATCGATTACCTATCAACGCTAAGCGGTGAAATTTTAGTAAGCTTGCTTTATCACAAACCACTGGATGATGAATGGTTAAGTGAAATTAAAGCACTGAAAGAAAAGCTTAGCAGTAAATACAAAATTGACTTTATAGGTCGTGCTCGCAAACAAAAAGAAGTACTAGGTGATGACTTTGTAACTGAACGTTTAACAGTTAATGGGCAAGAGCTTATTTATCAACAAGTAGAAAATAGCTTTACTCAGCCTAATGCAAAAGTAAATATTAATATGCTGGAGTGGGCACAAGATTTATGTAAACCACTTAAAAATGATTTACTAGAATTGTATTGTGGTAACGGTAACTTTTCAATTGCATTAGCAGGTTCTTTTAATAAAGTATTAGCGACGGAAATATCAAAATCATCTGTTCACTCTGCTCAATACAACATTGCTAAAAACAACGTAGAGAACTTAGATATTATTCGTATGTCTAGTGAAGAGTTTACTCAAGCAATGAATGGCGAGCGTACTTTCTCTCGTTTAGATGGTATTGATTTAAAAAGCTATGACTGCCAAACCATATTAGTTGATCCACCACGCGCGGGCATGGATGAATTAACGTGTGACTTAGTGGCTAACTACGAAAGCATAATTTATATATCCTGTAATCCTGAAACTCTTGAGCGTGACCTTGATCACTTAACACGTACGCATAACGTTAAGCGCTTTGCTATATTTGATCAGTTCCCTTATACGCATCACATTGAGTCGGGCGTTTTCTTACAGCGCAAATAAATACGTTCAGTAAACGTTACCCATAAAAAAAGCTCCTTAAGGAGCTTTTTTTGTTTTAGCTAAACTTACTTGTTAGCTAAGTAATTTATTAATTTGCTAATGTCTTCAGGTTTAGTAATACCCGACTCACGACCTAGGTTTAATTTGTACTTACCATTTACAATAAAGGTAGGTACGCCACGTAGTGCGCCTTTTTCTTTAAAGTAGTCTTGGTCGCGTTTCATTTTAGAGCTCAGCGTACGTACCGAGAAGCTTTTAAACAGCTTATCAAACTTATCACCATCAACGCCCTGCGCTACAAATATATCTTTTACATCTGCAAGCTCATTAAATTTAGCGCGCTTTGTATGGATATGATTAAAGATTGCAGAAATAATCTGATCTTTTTGTGGAAGCACTTCAGCTGTCGCCAGTGCTTGGCTCATCATCTGTTGGTTTTCTGGGTCACGTACACCTACAAAATCAACATGGCTCTTTTTAAATTTAACGTTTTTATCAAGCTTAGGCTTAAACTCACCAATTAGTGCTTCCATGTTATTACATGCAGGGCAGTAAAATGAGAAGAACTCTTTAACCTCTGGCTTTTTAGTTGCACGCTCAGAAACTACGTCGTAATGCACGCCTTCTTCATACGTTGCTGCAAAGCTTGTTGCTGCCATAGGAAGTAATATTGCAAGCAAACCTGCTTTAACTAATTTAATCATTATTATGCTCCGAAATTTATAGTGCTAATAAAAACGCTACTAACTCATCAAGTTCTTTTTGATTTTTGATGGTGTTGAGGTTTATTTTATATTTATCGTTAACAATAAAAGTAGGTACACCTGTAAGTGCGCCTAATTTTGAATATTTATTCTGTTTGTTTTGCATTGCTTGCTCAGCTGAAATAACAGGCATGCTTGCAATCTCTTGATCAAATGTTGCGCTATCAATACCATTTACTTCAAGTAATTTTTTAACGTCTTTCATTTCAGTTAATGGTGCACGTTGAACATGGATACTTTTAAAAATTTGATCGCTAATACTTTGCGCCTGACCATGCTGCTTAGCAATTAAGTAAGCAAAGCTTAAATTACTTTGTGCTTGTGGTGACACGCCACCTAAAAAGTTAACGTGGTTTTTAATAAACTCAGCGCCTTCTGGCAAGCCTTTTTCAATTGCTTTTGCTACTGGTTCAAACTTAAAGCAATGTGGACAGTAAAATGAGAAAAACTCAGTTACTTGCGGTGACTTGCTTTTGTCTACATCTATAACAGTGTATTGATTATCAACTTCAAACTGTGCAGCAAGTGCTGCAAATGGTAAACATAAAAGTAATAAACTCAGTTTTAATTTTTTAAGCATTTGTATCTCGTTGTACTTGTCTTTAAATAAAATATTACGGCAATAACTTTAACGGTGCTTCTTGCAATGCTGCAAGTTGCTCTTTCAGTGCTAAAATTTGTTGCTCCCAGTATTTGTCATCAGCAAACCATGTAAAGTTCCGCACAAAAGCAGGATCACTCCATCGTTTAGCTACCCATCCCATATAATGAATAATACGCATTGCTCGCAGCGGTTCAATTAATTTGAGTTGAGAGTGATCAAAATCACAAAACTCTTCATACGCATTTACAAGGGTGTCTAACTGTAACAGTTGCGTCGCTCTATCGCCACTGAGCATCATCCATAAATCTTGGATTGCAGGACCTTGGCGGCTGTCATCTAAATCAACAAACATTAGCGCATCACCTGCCCATAAAATATTACCAACGTGGCAGTCACCATGTAAGCGAATACTTTGCACATCTTTATACTGTTTTTGCGCCTGCTCTATCACTAAATCTAAAATAGTATAAAAAGCAGTATTTATTCCCATGGGCACTAAGTTACTTTTTTGAAGATGAACTTTGGCTGTATGCAAATACTCCTCGCAGGTAACTGTTGGCCTATAAGTAAAAGGTTTTGTTTTAGCTACTTGGTGCATACGGCCAATCAATCGCCCCATTACATCAAGCTGATCTAAATTATCAACCTCAAATAAACGCCCGCCTACACTTGGAAACAACACAAACAAATACCCTTCGTGTTCAAACAAGCTTTGCCCATTATATAAAATAGGGGCAACAACGGGTACTTCTGCATCCGCTAGTTCAAATGCAAAGTCATGCTCTTCTTGAATTTGCTCTTTACTCCAGCGCTCTGGGCGATAAAACTTCACTACGTAACGCAGGCCATCATCCGCTTTAAATTGGTACACTCTGTTTTCATAGCTATTGAGCGCTAATAAACCAGATTCGGCGTACACACCTACGCTTTCTATTGCATCGAGTATTAGATCAGGTGTTAAGTCAATAAAACTAAATTTACTCATACTCTTCTTATATAAAATAAAAGCGGGTTATATACCCGCTTTTGTTAATTGCTATATCAACTTACCTAATTAAGGTAAGTTGCGATTATCGCGCTTTAAAAAAGTTACTCGACTGCGATATTGTCTCATCCGGCTCATCTACCGGTGAAAGCACAAAGTTAAACTCAGTCATCGGCGCCTTCAAATCATAAGGGTCCATTACAAGTGACAATGGTACGTTATGAGATTCCCCTGCCTGCACAGTAAATGACTGCTTACCAATATACTTAAAGTTATCTAACCCTTGTACTTTAATATTAAAGGTTTGCTCGTACTGCGCTTTATTAATTACCTTTAATGTATAGGTGTTCTCTACTAAACCATCAAAATCGACACGATATAATTGGTTTCGGTCACGAATAATATCAAAGTCCATTGTTTTACGCAGTGCTATATTAGCGACAAGCGCTCCCGTAAGCACAACAAGTATGACCGTGTAACCAATAATTTTAGCTCGCAGTGGATTCGTTTTATTTTCTGGGGTTTCGAGATTTCGCTCTGTCGTATATGAAATAAGCCCACGCGGGTATTCCATTTTATCCATTACGCCATCACACGCATCAATACATGCACCACAGTTGATACACTCAGCTTGTAGCCCATTTCTAATATCAATACCTGTTGGGCACACTTGAACGCACAAGTTACAGTCTATACAGTCGCCTAGTTCTAAATCTTTATGGTCTACTTTACGTGAACGAGGACCACGGCTTTCACCTCGGCTTTCGTCGTACGTTACGGTGTATGTGTCTTTATCAAACATAGCTGATTGAAAACGAGAGTAAGGACAGATGTGTAAACACATAATTTCTCGCATCCAACCGGCATTACCATAAGTACATGCAGCAAAGAAAATAATACTGACTAGTGCATAACCGCCTACATCAAACGTTACAAAGTCAGGGAGTAACTCCCTTATTGGCGTAAAATAACCCACAAAAGAAATAGCGGTATACAACGAAAACAATACCCAACTAGTATGCTTTGCCGTCTTACGCCAAAACTTATCAAAATTCATGGGTCGTTGATCGAGTTTTTTACGTTGATTAGCCGTGCCTTCAAGCTTTTCTTCGAACCAAATAAAAATAAAAGTCCAAACAGTTTGCGGACATGTGTAGCCACACCACACCCGTCCATAGAAGGTGGTCACTAGAAACAACGCAAATGCTGCCAACATAAAAATAAACGCTAATATAGTAAAATCTTGAGGCCATAGCGTTAAACCAAAAATATTGTATTTTTGACCAATTAGATCAAACAGCACAGCTTGCTGGCCATTAAAATTAATCCAAGGTAGTAACATAAACGCAAGCAGGCCTAAGAAGCCAATGCGCTGTCTAAGTAATTGATGTAGACCTTTTACAGCACGCACATAAATACGATTTCGGGGATTGAACCTATCATCTTGACGGCTTAAATCCGGTTTTTGGATTTTCACCTCTACAGGGATATTCTTTACTTTAATTTGCTTGTCCATCGAAGTTCCTCAACGCCGCTTGGAAATAAAAATCCAGCAATACTCAAGTACTCTATACTTAAAGTTAGCAAGTTACTTGCTAGGCATATTTACTTTAATAAATTGCCTTCTCGAATACTTTCAGATATTTCAGAAATATCTGACTGCTGTTAACCATTATAACAATGTTGGTTAAAATTACTGGCATAGATTGCTAATAATTTATTCATCCCAGTTACTTGCTTTTAAAATGCAGTTTATTACACTGCATGGTAATTCAACCCTACTTAGATCAAGGTTTACGTATCCATGAAAAAATTTATTATTTTGGTAGTTGTGATCCTTGCCTTTTTTACAATCGATCACCCACTTATAAAAGAACCTCGCGAAAGGTTACTAGGTGAAGGCATTGGCTTTTTAAGTGATGCAAGCAAGGTCAACAGAAGCCCCGCTGCAAATATGGCGAAAAATAGGATCAGCAGTCAACTTAAACTATCTGAATCTGAAGGTGAGTATGTAGAAAAAACGTTTACAACAGATGACTCTGTTCAGTTATTTCACCTACGCTATTGTCGTGAGCGTGACTTAAACCTTTATTTTTATGACGACCGTTTAAATACGGTATGTAAAATAGTGACTGAAGCATTAGAGCAAAAGCGAGCAAAGTAGTGGATTTTTCAGGATTAAATAAAAAAGCAAGCGACTCATTTCATAAGCAGCGCAATATGCTCAAGCAATTAGCGCAAGGCAAAACATTAAAGTGTGAGAAGTGTAATGGGGTTTTAACACTTGATTTAGCCACCAGTGAACCTGGTAAAGGCATAGTAAAGTGCAAACAAGGCTGTACGGATATTATATTAGAGCTAGGCACTTAGATTAAACTAAGCGCCTAGCTCTAATAATTACTCTTCCCAACTCTCGTCGGTTATCAAGCCACTATTAATTGCGACCACTTCAATTAGTTCAGCAAACCCTAATGCAAAGTCACCCATAGATTCATACTGATACTGACACAAAGCTTCTATTGTCATGTTATTTTGTTTGGCAATCTGAGCTATTGCTAGCTGGTCGAGTGCAAAAAAGCTTAGTGTGCTTAACGCACTTTCTAATGCTTGTTTAAAATCAACGTCTAATTGCGGTGCATTTAACAAAGGTTCTGCATAAGCTTTCGTTGCAACTAAGAAGCCTTTACTCCACGACTTACAAAATTCAGCATCAAATGTGTCTGGTAATTTATATCCAGTTTCGAACACCTGCTCACTAATTTTGTGATAAAGCGCCATAAACAAAAAAAGCATTTCTTCATCTAAATCATTAGCTGTGTTTGGCAATATCTGCTCAAGCCACTCATGTACATCTAATGGGTTAGGCGAACAAATTACACCAAATAAATAGCCTTGGCTTTGTACAAGGGTCATTGCTTGAGATTGGGTATTTAAAAATGAGCTGAGCTGCTTTGCGTGCAACTCAGTAAATTGGGGTATTTGCATTAAAACTCTTTATATTAAAACATTAAAAGTTGAGCGGGTAGCGACCTTGGTTATCTGGTCGGCCTAAAAACTTAACCGCATCATGTACATCTTTAGGTAAGCTGGCATCTGGTTTTACATAACCTGCCACTCTAAAGTCGAAATTAGCTTTAAGTGTAGCATCGGCCTCAAGGCCAAGCGTATTATCTGGGTCAATTAATATAGCAACATCACCCGACTTACAGCTTAACTTACCTGCTAGAGGTCCAATATTAAACCATCCATTTAAGCCTTGAACATCAATATTAGGGCTCGCTATTTCACCTTTTAGTGAATCACAATAAGGTGCGCCTGAGCTGTATTCATCAAGTTCTAATATCACACGCCCTTTAGCGGTAACAGGCAGAGGAAGTTGCACACGTTGCATTGCACGCTCTACTGTTGAGCGCACTAGGGCATCAGTCACTATTACTTTTTTATTAAAAAACCCATAACTTATATCTGCGTAACCCGAAATATCACTGCGTTCTCGTGGATTACCAAATTTTATGTTCGCATTTAGTTTGCCTGTAAATAATTTCCAGCCTGCAATATCCCAACGCACATTATTTAACTGTTCACCATCAAAACGAACTTGCATCATTTGACCTTGCCAAACAGTGCCTACAGTTTGCCCAACTTCTAATTGCTTTGGAAAATACGGCTTTGCTATATCAAGCGCAATACTGGCTGGTAATTTAATAATACAAAACACAATAAAACTAATTAAAAAGACAGCCGATAACGTTATTATTTTTTTCATTAATTAATTCTCTAATACTAAACGGCTTACGCGCACATAGCCTGATTTATCATCGCGACTTAAATCTAAATTTTCAATTTTTAAACCATGCTGATTTACTAGCTCATCTAGCCATTCTATTAACTGATTAAACTCTACTGAGTCGAGCGTCAAACGAAGTGAATCACTACTGGGCTGCATTTTACTAATATTGATTTTATAGCGTCCACGAGTAGAGTTTACCACTTGGCTTAAGTTTGTATTGCTAGCAACACTGGTGTTGCCTGCAGCCTTTAGCTTAACAATACTGTCATCAACCCAAGCTAATAGCTCTTGTTGTTTAATTTGAGATTGCTGTGCTTTTTCTATCGCGTTATTTAATGGCCTAAATATTCCCATTACTAAAACAAAAATAATAAACACACCACCAGCGACCATTACCAATTGTTGTTCTTGCTCTTTAAGCGAACGCCACTGTTTCATTAACTGCTTTTTCATACTGCACCTCGCAGTTTAATTTCACCTACGACATAATCACCGTCATTATTTAAAGACCCTTGCTCAACAGTTAAACCTTGCTTTTCAAGTATGATTTTTACTTTACCAAAAGTTTGGAAGTCTTTAGCCCGTGCACGAATGCGCAGCTCATTGCGACGTTTGTCATAACGAAGTGTTTCAGGTGTAAATTCGCTGACTTGCGAAAATACATCAACCAAATTAGTCGTTAAGTCTAAAAAGCCGGATTCACTTGAGCCTTGTATTTTATCTAACGCGCCTTTAATTTGGCTTTTAATTAGATTAGGGCGAACTTTAGTCCCCGGAAATGCTTTTTGATATCTGTCGACTACTTGAGCTTTAGCTACTTCTACTTGTGTATTAAGTTGGTGTAACTCAATGGCTTTTATTGTAATTGTAGAAACCAATGCAACACTTGCTATAATTGCGGCGCCTTTCCAGTAACCCCAC
The DNA here is from genome assembly GCF_014164115.1 of Pseudoalteromonas sp. SG45-2. Lineage (NCBI taxonomy): Bacteria > Pseudomonadati > Pseudomonadota > Gammaproteobacteria > Alteromonadales > Pseudoalteromonadaceae > Pseudoalteromonas > Pseudoalteromonas sp. SG45-2. Next base: position 15,349 of record NZ_JACJEO010000037.1, on the reverse strand, counting down.
CACAAAGCGCTTTGTTTTTTAAGCTGATACATACCTTGGCGTAAGTTAAAATTAACGCTATCTAACTGTTTTGCAAATAATGCTAAAGGTAAGTCGTAATCGCTTGTTTGGGCTTGTAAGTTAACGCTTTCAGGAAACTGATTAGCAGGACTAAAATGTTTAATGTCGGGGTTACCCATGGCTGATAAATAGCCATTCAACCAACTAGATTCAACCGCACTAATATGCCATTGCCCTTGCTTAAACAACCATTGGTTGTTGAGCTCAATAGCAGTTACGGCGCCATCATCTGCAAGCGGTAGCAACAAAGCATCGGGTAATATTCTGTATACTGATAGATTATGCTCAGCAAATAATGCAAGCCATTGTTCAAACCATTCACGGTCTGTCATTGCTACACGAATTGCATGTTGCTCACCAAGCATTGTCGGCTGCGCTACAGCTATAAACAGTTCATCTACGTCACATGCTATATCTTCTTCAAGCATGTATGGCAATGCTTGCTCAAGCTTGCGATTCCATTTTGTTGGCAAAGCGACCGTTTTTAATTGCACTTGATCACTGGGTAATAACACGACAACTTCTCGGGTAAGTGCTTTTTCGCTTAGCTCACTTAAATGCTCTGCATTTGGTAACTCGCCACTGGCTATTATTTCTTGTTCTTGTGGTGAGTAAATTAACCAGTTAAGTAATTCTTGTTCGGTTTGACCCGTGCGGATCAACAGTATTTCTGTCACTGTACGCCTCCAAATTTTCGCGCCAGTATCGTTACGTCGCCATCTTTAGCGTGCAGTAATGTGGTCATCGAAAAACGCAGGTCGACAAAGTTTGCCTGCGTTTGTAATTTAAAATATTCGCTTTTAATACTAAATAGACTTTTTATTGAGTCAGTATTAGTACCGCCTTGCTGCTTCACCTGTTCAAAAAATTCATCGATGGTGTCAAAGCCAGTTTGCGGTCTTGCGCCTAACACCGCTTCTGCGCCAGATAAGCTTAAGCTTTCTATCAAGGCACTGAGTATGAGCGCTTGCTCTGGCAATAATGTATTTACGTTAATTGATAAAAGCGTACTGCCTGGTATTACGCATACATATGGCAATACTTTTTCCATCACTAATGGGTTAAAGCCCTTAACTAAACGCAGCTCCGATGTTGATGCAAATAAACTATTGGCTGTCATATACGGAAAATCTCGTGATAAATATTCGTCTTCTTCTGCACCTGAGCGATACGTAATACTGTTCTCATCAAGCCAATCAAATACACTATCTGCCATCGTCTCTTCTGATTCGTCAGCAGGTAAATCTTCAATGTTTTCAAGTAATGCAAAGAGTGCTTTGTGTGCAGGGTTTGTTTTACTTGCGCTATTTTCTTCTGGCGCTATGGCTAAAGCATTTAAATTTAAACATGCTTGTAAATCTGTAATTTTGCCACTTAACGTGCCGTTATCAACAGGGTATGAAGCATCACCTTGAGTTGCCCAAACTTGATCAAGTGTTGTTTTATCGGCATCATCTTTTTTACTTTGTATTAGCCCTTTAATAGCAAGCTCTTCTGCACCGTAGGCGTACCATTTAGCTTGCTGATGACCTTGCAAATTAGTACTTTTTTGCACTTGCACCATTAAATTAGCACTCATTTCTACTGCTAAAATAGCCGCTAATGCCACAATAAACAAAACAATAACAAGTGCTGCGCCGCGCGATGATTTCTGCTTAACCATTATCCACGCTCGTATCTTGTGTTGTGCTTGGTGGAGCAACAACCTTGCCCTGCCCTGGTACTAAAAATACTCGACGAATCGGCTCTGCTTTTATTTGTTGCAACGTAACAGCAACCGCTTTAGGGAGAGCTTTAATTTCCCATTGTTCTTGCCATTCGTTTTTATCATCCAAAAACTCAAACTTAAGCTCTTCAATATTTTCCAGTACACGTTGAACCCGCGGCTCCATATTATCAAGCTGATCAACATAAACCCGATAAACACGCTCAAGGTTATCGTCTATCACTCTATAACCGACGGCTTGTAGCTCAGAACGTGGTAATAAATTTATTGGATTTATCCAACCATCTCGTACAAACGCAATACCATCGTACTGGCTTTCTAAAACGTAACGACCAGCCAATAAGTATTGCTCTTGAACATCGCCCGACTCATTGCGAACTGCGCGTTTGGTCATTTGGCTAAAATCTTGATCCATCAACCTAAATGTTGTTTGCAATCCATTTAGCTCAGTAATTTTTTCATCTGAGGCATCTTTTGCTCTTGTTGTCGTCTCGAGTATTTGATGAGTAGCAATAATAACAAAAGCTAAAATACCCAGTGCAACCATAACTTCGAGTAATGTAAACCCGCGCTGCTTCACTTACTTTTTGCCTTTATTTAAATACGTTGATAACTCATATGCTGAATGCTCATATTTTTCATCCGTAAAAACATTTATGGTTAGTTTTACAAAGCTTTTGTCAGCAGTGGCTGTAACTTCTTGCTGCCAAAACCATTCAACACCGCCCATTACTTCGCTGCCTTTAAGGTTATTTTTACCTTGCCATTGTTCGCCTTTAGTACGCTGTTCAATAATAACGTTTTCGGCGACCCAAGATGCATAGGTTTGCTCTTCAATAGTCGTTAAGTGGTGTATATGCTCGCTTGTTGCTTGCATTGCAGCTATACCCGCCATGGCACAAATACTTAATGCCACTAACACCTCTAATAAGGTAAACCCTTTAGTGCGCTTCATTATTCTGGCTCTCGGCGAAAGTTTACTGGTGCAGTAAATTCACCTTCAATGTAATACACAGGCTCGCTTTGCTCTTTTAACTCTAATATAAGTTGAAACGCGCTTACCTCACCTGATGACAAAATAAGTACTTGTGGGATTTTTAACTTTTTAAGCTCAAGTAAACTGTCTTCATCGCCGCCACTCATAAGCTCACGCCAGTTAGATTGCTCTAAGAGGTTATCTTGCGCCCACGCTAAATCTTCTAAGTTAAGAGTGAGCTTTAATCTTTCGTCTAATTCTATTGGTTTAAAAAGATCTTCACGGTCAAAAGTAATCCACTTTTCACCATCGAAAACTAAATACTCTAATGTATTTTCTTCTACTAATAAGCCCAATTCAACTTGGTTTAAAATAGCAAATTCCGATGCCATATTAATGGTGGTATGCAGCCTTAGTGCTTGAGTATCTAACTCCTCCTCAGCACCGCCTTCTAAGCTATATACAACCATTTTGGTGGCAAAAGCGATGATCACTAATACCACTAAAATTTCTATTAAACTAAAGCCTCTGCTTTTTGCATGGCGCTGCTTAAGGCTTGCTTTCATAGCAAGCCTCTAGCATTAACATGTTCATACAGAACGGTGTACTTAGGCATTATTGTTTTTCTTCGTCCCAGTTACCGATATCGTCATCAGTACCTGCTTCACCGTCTGGGCCCATAGAAAAAATATCAAACTTGCCAATTTCACCTGGGCTAATTAACTGATAAGTATTACCCCAAGGATCTTCTGGTAATTCATTAATAAAGCCACCATCAGGGAAACGTTTTGGAACCGGTTCAATGCTTGTTTGGGTAACTAGCGCTTCAAGACCTTGCTCTGTGCTTGGGTAGCTCTTATTTTTAAGCTTGTATAAGCTCATTGCATCTTCTAATTGCTGGATATCTAGATGTGCTTTATCAATAGCAGCCTCTTCTTGCTGACCCATAATGTTAGGTGCAACAATTGACATAATCATCCCGATGATAACCAGTACCACCATCACTTCTAGTAAAGAAAAACCTGATTGTTTATTCACGTAATTACCTCATTATTCTAAAAACATTTAAGTAAAAATGGTTTAGGTAAAACCATTAATATATTTAAAAATTTATTCTAACTTAAAGTCCAACAGCTTTATTCATCGCCATTATTGGCTGCAATATTGCCATTACTATAAATAATACAATAACCGCCATTGAGGCGATCATCGCAGGCTCTAGTAGTTTAAGCGATACATTAACCATGCTCTCAAATTCGCGATCTTGGTTATTTGCAGCACGCTCTAACATTTGCTCTAGTTCACCTGATTTTTCACCACTTGCTATCATATGCAGCATCATTGGTGGAAACAACTTAGTTTGCTGAAGTGCAGCTCTTAAGCTTGCACCCTCACTCACTCTGTCGGATGCATCTGCAACCGCTTTTTTAATTTTTTCGTTAATTAATACGCCGCCCGAGATACGCATTCCTTCAAGTAATGGTACTGAGCTTGACGATAAAATACTTAAAGTACGCGCAAAACGTGCGGTATTAATACCACGAGCCACTTTACCTATACCTGGCATATGTAGCACTCGGTCATCCCACCAAAAACGTATTTTAGGCTGCTTAAGTGCATGCTTAATACCAATGGCTATAGCTGTAATAGCTATTAAACTAATAAACCAATAATTTTGCACAAAATGGCTGCCTGCCATAACCCATTCGGTTGTCCAAGGAAGTACTTGTTTCGTTTTTTCAAACGTTTTTAATATTTTTGGTACTACGGTGCCCAGTAATACCGACACAATACCAATTGCAAATACCACTAATATAATAGGGTAAACCATAGCCTGAGTTATTTGGCTACGCATATGTTGGCGCTGCTCGGTATAGTCGGCTAAACGATTAAGTACTTGGTCAAGGTGACCCGACTTTTCGCCTGCGGCTACCATTGCACGATATAAATCGTCAAAAACATGAGGAAACTCACTAAGACCATCGGCAAGGGTGTAACCTTCAACTACTTTTGAGCGTACCGACATAAGCATCCGCTTTAAACGCGGCTTTTCGCATTGCTCAGCAACCGCCATAACAGCACCTTCAACAGGAAGTGCCGATTGAATAAGTGTTGCTAATTGCCTTGTAATTAATGCTAGGTCTGAGGTTGAAATTGTCGGCTTAAAAAAGCCACCGAGTAAAGGGGCTTTTTCGCCTTTGACCTGTTTATCACTTTGCGCCGCAGGAACAACTTCAAGCGGCGTTAGTTTTTGATCACGTAAAGTTTGGCGGATTTGTTTAGCCGTATCAGCTTCTAAAATGCCTTTTTTTTCTTTACCTCGGCCATCTAAGGCACGATATTCAAACGCCGCCATAGTTAGCCTTCCTCACGGGTAACACGCAATACTTCTTCAAGTGTTGTTTTACCTGCAAGTACACGGCTACACCCATCTTGACGAATACTTGGGCTGCGCTTACGAATGTATTTTTCTACGCTTTGCTCGCCTTTACCGTTGTGAATCATTTCGCGTATGGTTTCATCAACTACAAGTAACTCATGAATACCTGTACGACCACGGTAACCATTAAAGTTACACTCTTCACACCCCACCGCTCGATAGATTGTCGGTTGGCTTTCAAAAGGAACCCCTAACAGCTGGCATTCATGCTCATCAGCCGTGTGACCCTCTTTACAGGTATTACATAACGTACGTACTAAGCGTTGCGACAATACACCAAGTAACGACGATGAAAGTAAGAAGGGTTCAACACCCATATCTTCCATACGTGTAATTGCACCCGATGCGGTATTTGTATGCAAAGTAGACATAACAAGGTGACCGGTAAGTGACGCTTGAACACCAATTTGCGCAGTTTCAAGGTCGCGTATTTCACCCACCATTACTACATCTGGATCTTGACGTAATATTGCACGTAAACCACGTGCAAATGTCATATCAACTTTTGCATTAACTTGTGTTTGCCCAATGCCTGGAATTTCGTACTCTATCGGATCTTCAACGGTGAGAATATTACGATCGCGTGAGTTAATTTGGCTCATACCAGCGTATAGAGTGGTACTTTTACCAGAGCCCGTTGGCCCTGTTACCAAAATAATGCCGTGGGGTTTACTAATTAAATCTGAAAACAAAGCGCGATTTTCTGCGGTCATACCTAAATCTTCAAGGTTTAATCGCGCGTTATTTTTGTCAAGTAAACGCAGTACTACGCGCTCACCAAAGCTCGATGGCATTGTAGATACACGCACATCAACTGCACGCCCTGCAATACGTAAGCTAATACGACCATCTTGTGGAATACGTTTTTCAGCTATATCAAGCTTAGCCATTACTTTAATACGAGATACAAGTAACGATGCAAGTTTACGATTAGGCTTAAGTACTTCTTTAAGCACGCCATCGACCCTAAAGCGAATAACAAGTTCTTGCTCGAAGGTTTCGATATGAATATCAGAAGCCCCTTCTTTAATCGCTTCACTTAGCATGGCATTAATAAGCTTGATGATTGGCGCATCATCGTCACCAGCAAGTAAATCTTCAGTTTGCGGGAGCTCATCAGCAAGTGAGAATAAATCAACCTCGTTGCCAATATCTTCCATCATTTGTTGCGTTTCAGAGCTATCACGTTGGTATGACGCTTCAAGCAATAACTCAAATTTATCATCATCCAATTGCTCAAGTGTAAAACCATGGCCTGCGATACGGCGTACTTCTAATAGTACTTCCACATCTAGCTCACCACGGTAGTAAACTATACGATGATCTTTGTTTTTACCAAGCAACACACCTGCGCGTCTTGCATAGGAAAATGGCAAACGCTTTGCTGGTAACTCAACTAACACATCACTGGTTAATAGCTCATCCTGATTATGCGTTTGAGGATGAACCACATCTTGGTTTATCTCTTGAATCGCATTAGTCATCTTTACGCTCTTGTGCATTTTGTTTACGTAGAGACTCTTCATACGTAGGTGGAAGTACTAGTTCGTCATTCCACTCAGGTAAAATAGGCGTATCCGTCATTGGCATTAACTCAATACCGTCTTCTTTTTGTTTGAACTGCTCACCACGAATAAAGTTATATTTATTAAAGCTTAACTTATTCATGCTTACACCATCACGAATAATGGTTGGGCGAATAAATACAATAAGATTACGCTTACGGCGCGTTGTATTTGTTGATCTAAACAGGTGACCTAAAATAGGGATATCGCCTAATAACGGTACCTTAGAAACACTTTCTTGTACGTCTTCGTCAATTAAACCGCCAAGTACAACCATACCGCCATCATCGGCCATAACCGTTGTTTTAATTGCACGTTTATTAACTGAAATATCAACAGCAGTTGCACCACTTACACTCGATACTTCTTGCTCAATAGTAAGTTGTACTGCAGAGCCATCGTTAATCTGTGGCGTAACTATCAGTTTAATACCGACTTCTTGACGCTCAACTGTTTGAAATGGGTTAGCATTATTACTGCCCGTTTGTGAGCCTGTAATAATAGGCACTTCTTGACCGACTAAAATAGAAGCTTCTTCGTTATCCATTGTAGTAATAGAAGGGGTAGCCAAAATATTTGAATTTGTATCAGTGGCAACAGCCTGAATAATTGCGCCCCAGTCATTTTTAACAACACCCAGCGCTAAACCATTAATACCACTTAGCAATGAAGCAAGCGCATCATAATCACCCTCAGTCGTTTCATCATAACTAGTCACGGTTCCAGTTTCTGTACCAATGATAGTTTTAGTTACGGTTGTATCTTGTGCTTGCTCTGCAGCAACAGCTAATGAACCCACGGGAACCGTAGTACCATTGTTAAATTGCAACATACCGCCCTGCTCAGAAATCCACTGCAGGCCTAAGTTAACCCCGTCGCCTTCCATTACTTCAATAATAATGGCTTCTACAAGTACTTGTGCACGGCGAATATCAAGACGTTCAATTACCGACTCAAGCGAGCGCATTGTGTCTGGCTGTGCGGTGATAATTAGTGAATTTGAATCTGGGTGAGCTTCTATACTGCTTTCGTTGTTACTTCTGCTACGAGTCTTAGTGGTACCGCCTTGTGCATCTTCAACAAGTGACTTACTTACGCCTTGCAGTACTTTTACTAAATCTTCAGCTTTAGCATAATTTAGGTAAAACACTTTGGTATTACCTTGGCTTTCTAATTCGCCATCTAAGCGCTTAATAAGCTCTATGGCACGTGTACGTGCTTGGCCTTCACCACTTACAATAACGCTATTAGTTCGGCCATCTGCGACTACTTTTGGAATTAAAAACTCAGGTACGCTGCCTTTGCCGCTGTCTTTATAAATATTGTCTACCACAGAGACAACATCATCTGCTGTTGCATATTTAAGCTTAACAATGTCTACACGCTTATCACCCGCCTGATCAACAGAGCGAATAATCTCAACTAAGCGATTAACCGATGCAGCATGCCCCGTTAACATCATTACGTTAGCCGCATTAAAGTTAGCAACATGGCCGCCATCTTTTTGATCGCTAAATTGACGAACTAAAGGGCCTAGTTCTTGTACGCTTACATTTTTGACACGTACAACACGTGTAATCATCATATCGCCGCTAGCTTCGTTACCTTCGGTAATAAGTGGCACATTTGATTTTTTGGCGTCTGAACTTTTTTCTACCTTAAGAATGCCATTGTCCATTTCAACAGCTGAGTAGCCATAAACTTCCAATACATTTAAGAAGAACTGGTAATAAAGCGCTTCGTCCATTAACTCATAACTGCGAACATTTACTTTGCCGCGCACGTTAGGGTCAATAATTACTGTTTTATTGAGATTTTTACCAACAATATTAATAAACTCGTTGATATCAGTGCCTTTAAAGTTAGCAGCATATTCAACAGCAGAAACAGACAAAGAAATACTTGCCGCCAAAAAAAGTGCCGCGTACTTAGCTAACCCTTTTTTAATTTTTTTGAGGTGTAGCACCTGAACCATTATATTAAAACTCCAAAGCTAAATTATTGCAGACTAAATTGCACATCAATTTGTTCACCATCACGTTCTATAGTGATATTGGCATCTGTACTATTACGCAGCTCGTTAATAGCTGACATAGCCTGTTTTAAATCTGTTAATTGATAGCCATTTATAGAAATAGCCAAATCGTTATTTTTTAATCCCATTTGCTTAAACAGTTCAGGTTCTTTACCTGGACTTAAGCGATATCCAATTAGTTCACCATCATTCATAGCCTGTGAAACACGTATATAGTCAAATAACTTGCCTGGCTCTTCGAGCAGTTCTTCACGTGTTTCTATAATTGCTTCTTTAACGTCTGGATCTGCAGTGGCGTCTATTTGTAATTCACTTGGCTCTAATTTTTGCGGACCCATTTCGGCATCGTCACGCGCAGCGAGTACAGGCATAGATACTTTTTTACTAAAATCGAGCCCATCAAGCATTAATGTTTCAAAACCTCCATTAATACCTAAAATAACACGATCAGGCAGTATCTGCGCTACTTCAGCGCGCGTGCCAAGTACAACTTCTTCAACAAGGTAGCTTACTTGCTTACCTTGTGATTCAATAATTGCTATGCCTGCTTGGTCATCATTATTAACCGCTACAATACCGGTTAAATTAATACTTAGGCGTGTTTCTGGCGCATTATTTATAACCTGCGATTGTTTTGCAGTATTATTGTTGTTTGTTACAGTTTTTTTACCAAATAAAAATTGCTCAATAATATGCTGCGCTGAGTTATTACTCGCACCAGATGGCTGATTAGCATAATGAGTAGGAGTAAGTAGAGTTACTGGTGGTTTCGGCCATAAAAGCCAGACAAGATTTGATAATAAAAATGCAAGATAAACAACAACTAACAGTGTCACTAATGCACTTAATTTAGCATGCGGTAACCGCGTTAAAAATTGTTTTAGTTGTTGGATTTGCTGTTCCATAAATAGTGTTCTTATTTTAATTTACTGCGTTAGCGCGTACCCATAGTACCCTTTCATTTTTCTTTCAACAAGCACACTAATATTAAACTTTGTAAACAGATTAAATTAACTTTACATAACCGTATAAAAAGTAAACGGCTATTGTAATACCTTCATCCTACGATGATTTCATGATAAATTTTAAGCTATAAAACGTGGGGAAATGCCTTATGAGTAAAAAAAGTAACGCTAATACCAACTCAGACCATGCGGATGGGTTAAAAGTTCGATTAGATAAATGGTTGTGGGCTGCGCGATTTTATAAAACTCGTGCTATTGCACGTGAAATGGTACAAGGCGGCAAAGTGCATTATAATGGACAACGTACAAAAGCGAGTAAAATAGTAGAAGTTGGCGCAAACATAAAACTTGCACAAGGAGTAGATGAAAAGCTGATAACCATACTCTCAGTGCTTGAAAAACGCCAAAGCGCCCCCATTGCACAGACCATGTATCAAGAATCTGATGCCAGTATTGCTAAACGCGAAGAGAACAGCATCGCACGCAAAAATAACAGCTTTTTTGCCCCCCATCCGGATAAAAAACCGGATAAAAAGCAAAGACGCGAACTTTTAAAAATGAAATCAAGTTAGGTATAGCCGCTCATGCAACAAGATTTACTTCACCGTTATTTATTCAACGAACTAGATGTTCGTGGCGAACTCGTACAAATCGAGAGTGCTTATAATGAAATGATTGCCGACCATAATTACCCAGACCCTGTTAAAGCATTACTTGGTGAGTTACTCGTTGCAACCTGTTTACTTACTGCTACCTTAAAGTTTGAAGGTGAAATTGCTGTACAGCTTCAAGGTGATGGCCCAGTTAAATATGCTGTTATAAATGGTGATGACAAACAAAATATGCGTGGTATTGCACGCCTGCAAAGCGAAATTACGGGCACAACTGTAAAAGAGCTTATTGGCCAAGGCTATATGGTAATCACTATTACCCCTGAAAAAGGTGAACGCTACCAGGGTATAGTGCCGCTAGAGCATGATACTCTTAGTGAATGTATCGAAAGTTACTTTGAGCAATCTGAGCAGCTAAAAACACGTCTTTGGTTTGCAACTGACACTACTGAAGGTAGCGCAAAAGCATGTGGTCTATTTTTACAAGTGCTTCCAGTTGATAAACAAAAATCAATTAAAGACTTTGCACACCTAGAAGCATTAAGTAACACGATTAAAAATGAAGAGTTGTTACACTTAGATGCGAACACTGTTCTTACACGTCTTTATCACGAAGATAATCCTCGCGTATTTGAACCTCAAGCTATTAAATTCAAATGTGGTTGTAGTCGTGATAAAACAATTACTGCACTTGTTAATATTGGACAAGAAGAACTACTCAAAGATGTAGCTGAGAAAGGGACTGTTAACATTAACTGTCATTACTGTTTAAAAGAGTATGTTTTTAACGAACAAGACATAAAAAGCATTTTCAACTAAATGTTCAGCTTCATTTATATATAGTAATTAAAGCCGCAAAATATGCGGTTTTATATTATAAAAAGATGATACCGGTGTCATGAACTTTGTTAATTTACTGACACCGGTATCATTGAAATTATTCATGTTTTTTAGCAAATATATGTGTTTTTAGAGGCTTTACGGGCTCGAATATCTCAAAACCTTCTGTTACTATAATTTCAGCTTAAGGGCACTGATAACCCCAGAGCTATCCCGTTCAAACTCTCACACATTATAGTTAGGTATAAACATGACTACAGGCGCTACACGTTTTGTCGATTTAACCGCAGCTGAACTTGTCGAGCATGCGATCCGCCGTGGCGAAGGTACTTTAGCCGCAAATGGTGCTTTTGTTGCAATTACAGGAAAACGAACTGGCCGTTCACCAAAAGATCGTTTTATTGTTCAAGAAGCAACAACTCAAGATGACATTCAATGGGGCAACGTTAACCGCCCATTTGATGCAGAAAAATTTGACGCATTATGGGCTCGCGTAGAAGCACATGTTCAAAGTAATGACCACTTCACCTCTCACCTAGAAGTTGGCGCTGACCCTGAGCATTATCTACCTGTAGTCGTAACTACAGAAACAGCGTGGCACCATATTTTTGCCAAAAACATGTTTATCGAACCACAAAACTATAACGCCTCAAACTTACCACAATGGCAAGTAATGAACGTTCCTTCGTTTGTATGCGAGCCGGAACGTGATGGCACAAATAGCGATGGCACCGTTATTATTAACTTTGCACAGCGTAAAGTATTACTAGCAGGTATGCGCTACGCCGGTGAAATGAAAAAATCGATGTTCTCTGTACAAAACTTCCTACTACCAGCAAAAGGTGTATTACCAATGCACTGTTCTGCTAACGTTGGTGAAGCAGGTGATACAGCATTATTCTTCGGTTTATCTGGTACGGGCAAAACAACTCTTTCAGCAGATCCTACTCGCTTTTTAATTGGTGATGACGAACACGGTTGGGCACCTGGAAGCGTGTTTAATATTGAAGGCGGTTGCTATGCTAAATGTATCGACCTGTCACAAAAGAACGAACCTGTAATTTGGAATGCAATTCGCTTTGGTACTATTTTAGAGAATGTAGTGCTAGATGAAAAAGGCGTTCCAGATTTTAACGACACTAGCCTTACTCAAAATAGCCGTGCAGCATATCCACTTGAACATGTTGAAAAACGTAAAGTAGAAAACCGCGCAGGCGAACCAAAAGCTGTTGTATTTTTAACTTGTGATGTAAGCGGTGTATTACCACCGGTATCTGTTCTTAGCGAAGAAGCTGCTGCTTTTCACTTTTTAAGTGGATACACAGCTAAAGTTGGCTCAACTGAGATTGGTTCTACTAGCGATATTGAATCAACGTTTTCAACCTGCTTTGGTGCGCCATTCTTCCCACGTCCTGCAGGTGTTTACGCTGAGCTTCTTATGAAGCGCGTACGCGAGTTTGGCGCTAAAGTATACCTTGTCAATACAGGTTGGACTGGCGGTCCTTACGGCACAGGTAAGCGCTTTGATATTCCGACTACTCGCGCAGTAGTTGATGCAATCGTATCTGGTAAATTAGCCGGTGTTGAAACTCAGCACATTGATGTTTTAAACCTAGATGTACCGGTAGCAGTTCCAGGTGTAGATACTAACTTACTTAATCCTATAAATACGTGGGAAGATAAAGCTAAGTACAATGAATATGCAGCAAAACTTGCCGCTGACTTCACTGAAAACTTTGCTAAGTATGACGTATCAGACGATATAAAAAATGCAGGGCCTAAAGCTTAAATAAGCTTCAAGCTTGTATTTTAACGCCAGCCAAGGGCTGGCGTTTTACTTTCTAAATATCTAATTTAATAAGTGCGACAAAATGCCGCACAACTCATATCAAAAACCATATAATATACCGCGTAATTAATCATTCCTTAATGCCCAATAAACCTGCATTACTCATTACGGCTATTTAATTAATGACACTAAAGCTTTCATGGCGAAAAACATTCAGGCGGTTACATTTATACTTAGGCCTATCAGTAGGTGTTTTACTTACTATTATCACTCTTTCTGGCTCTATATTAGTTTACTATCCGCAAATAGACTTACTGCTAAATCCAGCAAATGACGCTACTACAAACATAAAAACGCCTAATTGGGATCAAGCATATAATACGCTAAGAGCCAATTTCCCTTCAAAGCAAGGGCCATGGCGATTAGAAAACACAGGTATAAACTCAGTAATTCCCGCGCGATACTACAATCCAACAGAAACAAAAGAGCAAGGCTTTGCCCCCTTAATGGTATGGCTATCTAGCAGTAGTGATAAAGTAATACGTAAAAACTATTGGGGAAAATACTTAGTAACTTGGATGTACAACTTACATTTTTCATTACTAACAGGAGCAACGGGCACTCTCGTCCTTGGCTATATAGGCATAGCCTCAATAGTTCTTCTTATCTCTGGATTCTTTGCTTGGTTTCCAAAGCCTGGGCAGTGGGTAAAGGCACTAAAATTTAAATCTCGTAGCTCTAAAATAGGTTTGCTATACGACTGGCATAAACTAATTGGTTTAACCTTCTGCATACCGCTACTAGCTTTAACTGTTACAGGTGTTATGCTCGCTATTCCAAAACAAACAGATCCTATATTAACCGCTCTAGTTAGCGATATAAACTCCCCACCAAAAACACAAATTCAACCGAGCAAACAAACCGATATTCCTTTATCACAAGCGGTATTAATAGCTGAAAAAGCATTACCGAATGCGCGTTTAGCTTGGATTGAAACACCATCAAACTTAAATGCTATTTACAGATTAAGATTTCAAACTGTAAACGATCCTTCATATCGCTTTCCACATAGCTATATAGAGGTTAATGCACTTACAGGAAAGTTAGAGAGCGTGTTTAATATAGATAAGCAAAGTACGGCTAGTAAAATAAAAAACTGGATGCACCCTCTGCATGACGGCAGCATTGGCGGTAACATTTTAAAAGTCATTTGGGTGTTAAGTGGCTTCGGATCTGCTGCATTGTTCATTATCGGCGTATATAGGTGGTTAGTTAGAACCAAGAGAATACAAAATAAACTTTAGTTGAAGGAGTACATGAATTGCTTTTCAGTAAGTCTTGTCGATAGTTTTCTAATATAAAGTATATGGCCTTCGTTAATCTTAGGATTAAAAATTAATAACGCTCAGTACATATGAAATTAAAGCAGCCCCTAACCGCCTATCATGCTATAAAACAATTAATGATGGGTAGTTTATACTGCAAGTTTAGATAGGCACTCCATGAACACTATTATTTAAAAACCACATGCCCATTAGATTTAAGTTCTATGCGTAAACCTCTGTATTAACCTCTATTTTTATTCTCTTCAGTAACCTACCTAAAGCGTATATAAAGGCTTAAAGGTCATGTTCAATACTTATCACAAGACCAGATAATTAACGCTTTTATATTAGGTCAGATGTTAAACCAATTGGTATTATTTACCCACAGTACAAATGCTACCACTCATTGTCGAGCGGAGGTTTTTTATGCTTTTGACGTCGGGAGTCGCTACGCTCGCCCGACCTGCGTGATGATGTTGATATGAGTGTGTGTTAACTGCGCGTAGTTCACTTTTCTGCAGACGTAAAAAGGCCCAACTATTTCTAGTCGGGCTCTCTACAATTTGAAGCTTGGTGGTGTCGTAGTGCCCACAGCGGTAGAAAGTCACATAGCAAATGCTACACTATCGTTGGCCGGGGCTCGCCTTCGAGCTGTTTCGTTTCACTACTGAGTTCGGCATGGGTTCTTGGCTATTTATTAAATCCCAGATAGCAAAAAACCCGTCACATTGCTGTAACGGGTTTCTTTAATTTGAAGCCTGGTAATGTCGTAGTGCCCACAGCGGTAGAAAGTCACATAGCAAATACTACACTCTCTTTGTGTCGGGAGTCGCTACGCTCGACCTACCTACGTGATGGGGGGTGCTGTGAGTGTGTTAATTGCGCGTATTTTACTTTTCTGCAGACGTAAAAAAGCCCGACTATTTCTAGTCGGGCTCTCTACAATTTGAAGCCTGGTAATGTCCTACTTTCACATAGCAAATGCTACACTATCATCGGCGCTGTTTCGTTTCACTA
>NZ_JACJEO010000036.1:0-33977 GCF_014164115.1 Pseudoalteromonas sp. SG45-2 | reverse complement strand
CGCGGCATTTGAACAGGGCGGTGGCGGTGGTCATGGCGGCTTTGGTGGCGGTCATGGCGATTTTGGTGATGTATTTGGTGACGTATTTGGCGATATTTTTGGTGGCGGCGGTGGTCGACGTCAATCTCGTCAACAACGTGGTTCTGACTTACGTTACAATATGGACTTGAGCTTAGAAGAAGCGGTTCGTGGTAAAGAAGTTGAAATTAAAGTACCAACATGGGTGGGTTGTGAGCCATGTGATGGCAGTGGTGCTAAAGCAGGTTCTAAGCCTAAAACATGTACTACGTGTCATGGTGCTGGCCAAGTACAAATGCGCCAAGGTTTCTTTGCTGTTCAGCAAACGTGTCCAACGTGTCAGGGACAAGGTCAGATTATTTCAGACCCTTGTAACAAATGTCATGGTCAAGGCCGCGTAGAAAAAACTAAAACGCTTTCAGTTAAAATTCCAGCTGGCGTTGATACTGGAGACCGTATCCGCTTAACTGGTGAAGGTGAAGCCGGAATGCACGGCGCGCCATCTGGCGACTTGTACGTGCAAGTATCTGTTCGCGAACATGAAATATTTGTGCGTGAAGCAAATAATTTATACTGTGAAGTACCAATTAGCTTTACAACAGCAGGTCTTGGTGGCGAAATTCAGGTGCCAACACTTGATGGTCGTGCAAAACTTAAAATACCTTCTGAAACGCAAACGGGCAAAATGTTCCGTATGCGTGGCAAAGGCGTTAAGTCTGTTCGAAGTGGTGCCCAAGGCGATCTAATTTGTAAGGTAGTAATCGAAACGCCAGTTAATTTAAACGAGCGTCAACGTGAACTACTGCAAGAGTTAGATGAAAGTATGGGTACAGATAGCTCGAAAAATCGTCCTAAAGAGCAAGGCTTTTTTGACGGTGTTAAAAAGTTTTTTGATGATTTGACCAAGTAAATTTAAATTATTATTAATAATGAAACGGCGCTTTTTAGCGTCGTTTTTTTTGCTTTAAATTTTATTTTTGTTACTGTTAAAAAAAAACACGATTCAATAGTATGACCCCAGCAATCGAATTACTTAAAAAACAAAAAATCCCCTTTGAAGTACTCAGTTACGATCACGATGCAGGTAATAGTCAATATGGGCTTGAAGCTGTTGAAAAGTTAAATTTAGATAGCGCCCAAGTATATAAAACTCTCGTTCTTGAAACGCATGAAAGGCAGCTAATTGTTGCTGTTACTCCTGTGTCGCAACAAGTTAACTTAAAACAGTTGGCAAAATTATGTGGTGCCAAAAAAGTAGCAATGGCTGCCCCGCAAAAAGTTCAAGCTAGCACTGGTTATATTTTAGGTGGAGTAAGTCCACTTGGGCAAAAAAAACGCTTAGCTACGTTTATTCATAGTAGTGCTTCACTTTTTGATACTATTTATGTGAGCGCTGGAAAGCGAGGTTTAGAAATCGCACTCTCCCCAACTAATTTAGCGGCGTTAACTAGCGCTAAATTTGGCGATTTATAGCCTTTATTTTTAAAATTACTCTCCATAAAGGCAATTAACTCAAGTTAAGCAATTTGCTCAATACCTTATTTGTAACTACATTGAGAGTATCTTTATACCGTTAATATTTAATACCAAACGGTATTACACATTTTGTATACGGCTGTTTGTATGAACCTTTTAGATGTAGATTATTTTGCAATACTGGTGGCTGCACTGTCTTCTTTTATGCTTGGCGGCATATGGTACTCAAAAGCACTCTTTAAAAACGCTTGGCTAGAAAGTATTGGCTTAACTGACCTTGATTTACAATCAGCCAATCCTAAGTTGATATTTGGCGGCAGCTTCTTTTTAGTATTTATAGCGGCTTTAATGTTGTCTCTATTTTTAGGTAAAGACGCAAGCTTAGTTGAGTGTATAGGAACAGGCTTTGTAATCGGCTTTTTTTGGATCAGTAGTTCACTAGGATTAAGTTATATATTTGAGCAACGCCCTTTAAAGCTATTTTTAATTAATGGGAGTTACTGTATTTTACAGTTTTCGTTAATGGGGCTTATTTTAGGTATTTGGCCGTAAGGGTTGAGTAGCCGTTAATGCCCGGTTTGATTCTTACCTGAGAGTAGAGTAGGTTTATATAATCGTATTTACATGATTTGGTAGCGGTATTAATGAAAATATTAGTAGTTGATGATATGCCACTCATGCGTCATGTTTTAATTAATATGCTAAGAAAGTTGGAGTATTGCAATATCGTTGAAGCTACAGATGGATTACAAGCTTTGGCTTTATTACGTGAGCAACATTTCGATTTGGTTATTACAGATCTTCATATGCCAAAAATGGATGGTGTTGATTTACTCACAAACATTCGAAAAGACAGAGCCCTTGCTGATATTCCTGTGTTGATGGTTACCTGTGAGGATAGTACAGATAAAGTTAAGCAAGTTATTGCGGCTAAAGTATCGGGGTTTATAATCAAACCTTTTAATATGAATGTATTATCATCTCAATTAAACCGCTTCTTTTTCAAAGATTAGGTTATATTTTTCATCATCATTAAATTATTATGAGCTCACTTTAATAACCATACCGCGTAAAAATTTTAAAACCCAGTGGTCACCTTTACCCACCTAATACCAATGAGCAATGATACTTAATCATTTTGCGAGGCTAAATGTGTCGCTCCCTGTGTTAAAAAATTCTCATTTAGAACAGTTAAATAGCGAATTTTCGCCTAGCTATCAACACGTTTTTCTACCCTCAAATAGATCACTTAATTAAACGAATTGCTATAAACTGGTATCATAAAGAATAATTTTTTATATAGTACTGAAGGACTTAATGGCAAAACCTAATAAAAAAGGCCCAACTAAAACGGTCGATATTTTTTGCTCTGCTTGTAAAGCTTCCTTATTTAAATATCGAAAAGGAGGCAAAGGAGCATTAGTTAAGTGTTTTAAAGAGCGTATTAGTCAAGACTTTACACAAGAGCCTTGTATTTGTCCTAACTGCAGTCGGCCTTTTGCCCGAGAAGCGATTATTCGTGGTGCACCTGCCTATAAAATAATTGGTGGCAAAGTAACGTTTAAATAATTCAGATACAGTAAAATTTATTCATACGGACATATGGCCTTGTTAGAATTTACCATATTGATAGAATCGCTCGGTTTGCTGTTTCAATGAATGAAAAAATACCCTCCCCATGGATCGGGCCAGTTTATTGGGTTATTTAAAAATGGATAAAGGATAGTTTCGTGATAGCACTCTTATTTGACATCATAGGTATGACAGGTACTTTTTTAGTAGTTGGTTCATTTTTCTTACTGCAGCTAGGAAAAACGTCTCCATCTAGCCTAACGTATAATATGATGAATTTAACAGGGGCGATTTTGTTGTTAATTAGCCTTTGCTATAACTTTAATTTAGCGAGCTTTGTGATAGAAATATTTTGGATAGCTGCTTCATTAATTGGTTTATACAAATACCTAAAAAACAGATCAGCTTTAGCTACAAATTAATAACGTATTAATTTTGTTCTAAACCTTAAACACTGCAAGCACAACTGTTTGCGGTGTTTTTTGTTTTTAGGACTAAATTTAATTAACAAGTATAATTAAATTCATTTGTTAACAAAAAGTTTATATCCCTGCCTCATATAAGTCGTTACACTAGCGACCTTAAATTTTTAGGCTATTTCTCGGGTAGGCCATGTTTACGTTTTCTAAAAAAATAATTACAGTATGTATATTATTAGTATTAATTTTGGTTGTTACATTTTGGGTAGGCCGCGCTCACGATATTGAAAAAGCAACAGCTCAAGCGCAGCGTCAGGTTACTCAATTAAATAATTACATTGATACTGAACTCGCTCGTTTTTCGGCTATTCCCCAGCTACTTACTTATAATCAGTTAATGATTGAATTTGCAAACGGCGACCAAGCCCATTACAACGCTATAAATAACTACTTAGCTGATATACAACAAGCCAGTGGTGCATCAGATATATTTGTACTTAATGCCCAGGGCGCAGTTACGGCAAGTAGTAACTGGCAAGCCGATTACACATTTTTAGGCAGTAACTTTGCCTTTAGACCTTACTTTAAGCGTGCATTTGCAGGTGAAAAAGTGGCCTACTTTGCACTAGGTATGCGTTCAAAAGAGCGTGGTATTTATTTTTCGCAGGCTGTTTATCACGACAACAAAGCGGTTGGTGTTGTTGTATTAAAAGTGAATGTAAGCAAATTTGAAAACGACAGAGAGCTTTTAAATACATCTAAAGGTAGCCATTTTTATTTAGAGCTTAGTGATAATGTAATTGCGATGTCTGATATGCAAACATGGCGTTTAAATAGCTTCAGCGAGTTTGATATAACAAAGCGACGTAATATAAAGTTACGCCGTGCTTATTTAGATCATCAACCTGTATATATTAAGCAATTTCAATATAAGAGCCAGGGTATTTCGCATTTCAAAATTAATAAAAACCTTTATGTGAGTGCGACAAAACCATTGCGTTACTTTAGTGCACATATGAACGTACTTGTTGATATTACAAAAGTAAATTCAGCTCAATTAATACGCTTGTTTTGGGCATTTAGTATTTATGCTTTAGTTATGATTGTTGGTTATAGTTTACTTGCTCGTTTTGCGGGTTATAAAAAGCTCGTTTACTCTAGGCATAGTCTTGAGCAAAAAGTGATTGAGCGCACACAAGAGCTTGAGAAAACGCAAGTTGCATTAGTTCAATCAGCAAAACTTGCAACAATTGGGCAGTTAAGCGCAGGTATTAATCACGAAATAAACCAGCCCCTTAGCGCTATGAATACTTACCTAGCAAGCGCCAAACGTTTACTCGCTAAGCAAAATTACACCGCACTTGGCGAAAGCATAACGGTGATTGAGGGGCTTGTAGGTCGCGTACACAAAATAGTGGGGCAGCTAAAACATTTTAGCAAACCATCACAAACTCAATTAAGGCCTTATCCGTTAGCTGGTTTATTAAATAACGCCTTGATGATTGCCAGCTCACAACTAAAACAAGATAACGTACACGTAGAGCAGCCTAATTTAGATAGTGGGTTAATAGTGTGGGTTGATTCACTTAAATTTGAGCAAGTGTTGGTTAACTTAATAACTAACGCGAGCCAAGCTATGAATGGCGCAATAATACGTAAATTAAGTTTTAATGTTGAGTGCTTTGATAACCGAGTAAAACTCTCAATTTTAGATACAGGGCCTGGAATAGAGCAACATGCTTTTGGTAATATTTTCGAACCTTTTTATAGTACTAAAGAAAGTAACGGCTTAGGCCTTGGATTATCTATTTCAAAACAAATCATTGACTCGTTTAATGGCTCTTTAAGTGCGCACAATCGACTGCAAGGCGGGGCTGAGTTTATAATCAGTCTATCAAGCACGCAGGATAAAACAGATGATTGAAAACTCACCGTGTAAGCACATCATTGTAGTTGATGATGAAGCGATGATCAGAGATTCATTAAAGCAATTACTTACTCTCGAAGGCTATACAGTTGAGTGCTTTAATGATGCAAGTACGGCTCTAACAAAGCTTAATCGACGTTTTATGGGCGTTGTACTGAGTGACATAAATATGCCTGCAATGGATGGGCTTACTTTGCTTGAGCAAGTCACGGCATTTGATAGTGAACTGCCGGTTATATTTTTAACAGGGTACGCCGATGTAACTATTGCTGTTAAAGCTATGCAATTAGGCGCGTATGACTTATTTGAAAAACCAGTAAACGAAACATTGCTTGATTGCATAGCAAGAGCATGCGACAAGCGTAGCTTAGTGATTCAAAATCGTGCACTAAAACTTGCTGTACAAAAAACCTCAGCGCCGGGTGTACGAATACTGGGTGATACTCCTAAAATGCAAGATATGATGCATTTACTCAATACGGTTATTGATACCCCAGCTGATGTAATGATTGAAGGTGAAACTGGCACGGGTAAAGAGCTTGTAGCGCGTTACTTACACGATCAAAGTATTCGCTCAGCAAGTAACTTTGTGGCTATAAATTGCGGCGCGGTGCCTGAGCAGTTGATAGAAAGTGAGTTATTTGGTGCTGCAAGCGGTGCCTATACCGGAGCAACTCACACTCGTAAGGGAAAGTTTGAATTCGCACAAGGTGGTACTGTTTTTTTAGATGAAATAGAAAGTACCCCAATGTCGTTGCAGGTTAAATTATTACGCGTATTAGAGGAGCGAAAAGTAACTCCAGTAGGTGATAATAAAGCAATTGAATTAGATATAAGAATTGTTGCAGCCACTAAAGTAGATTTGCTTTTATTAGTTGAAAAAGGTGAATTTAGAGCAGATTTATATTATCGACTAAGTTTGGTAAAAGTCGATATACCACCACTTAGAGCTCGCAAAGCAGATATAGTATTACTGTTTAAGCATTTTAGCTCTATTGCAGCAACACGCTATCACAAGCCGCCAGCACCTCTTAATAGCGAAATACAACAGCGACTCTTAGCGTACGACTGGCCTGGTAATGTAAGGGAGCTTAGAAACCAAGCTGAGCGCGCGGTTTTATTAGGAGTAGAACTTGCTTTTAGTGTTAGTAAAACGCAGGCTAAAGGTGAGCTTTCTCCCGATTTAAGCTTATCTGAAAAAGTTGCTTTTTATGAGCAGTCGTTAATAGAAGAAGCCCTAGAGCGTAACCATGGCAGTATTAAAAATACGATGGATACACTGCAAATCGCTCGTAAAACCCTTTACGATAAAATGAGTAAATACAATTTAAACCGTGATATGTTTATTGACTAAATTGTGTGGTTTATGTGACAACTTCGTTTTTATGGTGTGTGGGAAACCGCACATTTATTCTATTTTTTATACGCAATACCCATTAACCATCTGAAATGTAATAGTATTTTACCATTGGCAGTAAAGTTGCTTTATTAGGTCTGACAACAAGTAGATTCTAATAATTAGGACACATAATGATAAAGTTTACACACTCTACTATTTTACTCACCTCAATAAGTAGCTTAGCTTTTTACTCGTACACGGCTTGTGCTACTGAATATGATGTTTATGGTAAAGCCGAAGTACAAATTGCTAATACAGATACGGGTATTATGCGTTACGCAGAAGAAGGCACGCAGATTGAAGCGCCATTTTCGCGTATAGGTATTCAAGGGCAACACAAATTAAATGAATATTTAAACGTTGTTTTTAAATACGAAGTGCAAGTAAAAGGCTTTGAGCAAGATGATACCGAAGAGCCATTTAGTGCAAGGAATACTTATCTTGGTTTAAAAGGTCAATTTGGCGAGCTTGTAGTGGGAAGAAATGATACTCGCTTTAAATACTCTGAGGGCAAAGTTGATAACTTTAATGAAACCCAAGGTGACATAGCCCAAGTTATTGCAGGACAAGATAGACTTGGTGATACGCTAACATACACTTCTAATTATTGGCATAATACGCAATTTTCGTTTACTTATGCTCCAAAAGACGACAACAAAGATAACGAAGCTGGATTTGCAGCAACTTTTATTTATGGTGATCGTAGCTTAAAAAACACCTCATATTACTTATCATTAAGCCATGTTGATTCTCTTAATAATATTAATGCGAGCCGAATAGCAGCAGCCTATAAATTTGAACAATTACAGCTTGGTGCACTATATCAGCATTCTGAATCAACAGATGGTATAAAATCAGGTAACGGTTATGTGTTAAGTGCAAGCTATACGCTTGATAAATGGGTACCTAAATTACAGTTTGCTAAAGATGACTCTTTACTTCGTCAAACTTCTGAGGCAACACAATGGACTACGGGCCTTGACTATGTATTTGACAAGCAAACAACTGCTTACCTTTTATACACCGACCTTAATTTAGAAGAACAAGACGACAGCAGTGTTGCGCTTGGTCTTAAATACAAATTTTAGAGGCCTGCCATGACAGATAATATACTCACGCAAAAACCAGATAAGAAAAGAAATTTCCAATGGCTTTTTTTGATACTAGGCCCTGTAGTAATGCTAATGACATGTTTACTCGATCCACCAACGGGTATGTCTGTAGCGGCATTTAAAACCGCAGGTTTAGCATTTTGGATGGCATCGTGGTGGGTGAGCGAAGTAGTACCAATTCCAGCAACTGCTTTGCTCCCTCTGGTAATATCACCACTGGCTGATATAGCAGCAATTAAAAGCGTGGCTGCCCCGTATGCGCACCCGCTAATATTTTTATTTTTAGGTGGTTTTTTAATTTCTATTGCTATGGAGCGTTGGGGGTTACATAAACGTATTGCGCTAAGCACCATGTTATATGCGGGTAAAAAGCCAAGCTTGCAAATTTTAGCCATGATGCTGGTAACCGCATTTTTGTCGATGTGGATGTCTAATACCGCAACAGCTGTAATGATGCTGCCTATTGCGCTTTCAATTACTAATTTAGTTAAGCAATCAGACCCGAGTAATGAAGGTTTTGGTAAGGCTTTACTGTTATCAATCGCTTATGGTGCAAGTATTGGTGGTATTGCTACCTTAATCGGTACTCCGCCTAATGCTTTAATGGCTGCTTACTTGTCAGATAGTTACCAAATAGAAATTGGCTTTGCGCAATGGATGATTGTAGGCGTACCACTGTCTTTAGGCATGCTAATTATTAGCTGGGTTTGGCTTACTAAATTTGCGTATAAAGTAGATGCTAATATTAAAAACGATCAAAAAATTGATACAAAAGCGGTGTTTTCAACGCAGTTAAAAAGCCTAGGTATAATGCAGCGCGCCGAAAAAGGCGTGTTATTTGTGTTTGTTTTAGCAGCACTGTGTTGGATATTTAGACCTTTATTAGGTGACATAACAGGTCTTAATATTTCAGATACTACTATTGCAATTGCAGCGGCATTGCTGTTGTTTGTAATGCCAGCGAATAAAGGCAAAGATGAGCGTATCCTTGATTGGGAAAGCGCAGCTAAAGTGCCGTGGGGCGTTTTATTATTATTTGGTGGCGGGCTTACACTTGCATCTCAAATTAAGTCATCAGGGCTTGCTGAATTTATTGCTCATCTAATTGAAGGCGCTAGCACTATTCCACTTGTTATGAGTGTACTTGTTGTTGTGGCATTAATTACGTTTTTAACTGAGATCACAAGCAATACAGCAACTGCAGCGGGCTTTCTTCCTTTGTTAGGGCCCGTTGCAGAGTCTATAACAGGTTCACCATTGGTTTGGGTTATTCCAGCAGCTATAGCGTGTAGTTGTGCGTTTATGATGCCGGTAGCGACACCACCAAATGCTATTGTGTTTGGCTCAGGGCAAATTCAAATGCGCGACATGATAAGAGCGGGCTTTGTGCTAAACATTGTGGCTATTGTATTAATTACGTTGGTTACAATGACGATTGCAGCCCAAGTATTTGGCTTTTAAAGCTGAACTAAATTAGTTCTAACCAACCTATGCCAGAGTAGCTTTGTTTATATTTACAGTTTTAAACAAAGCTACTCTTTATGCTTATTTATATTGCTTAAGAAGCTCTTTTTTAGATAATTAGTGTTATTGCTCGAAAAACAGAACAAGGTTATAGTCGTTAATAACTTTAAAAATTGAGTAACCTATTTTGAGCACTGAGACATCACATGCAATGCCTTTAATTCCCCAGTTTGATGAATTGCAAAAAAGCTTTCTCGAAACGCCTTACTTGCCAATTGATAAACGTCTCGTTTTATTGAAAAAACTCCGTGTACGTATTGTTGAACTTGAGCAAGAGCTAGTAGATGCTGCTTCAAAAGACTTTGGTTACAGAACCGCTTTCGATACATTACTAGGCGATATATTACCTACAGTGCAAACACTCGCGCACATTATTAAAAAATTGCCAAAATGGGCAAAGCCAAGTAATCGCTCTGTGGGTTTAAGCTTATGGCCTTCAAAAGTAAGTGTTAATTATCAGCCCAAAGGTGTGGTTGGTATTATTGCACCGTGGAATTACCCGATTCAGTTAGCGTTAGTACCTGTGCTTACCGCCATAGCTGCCGGTAATAGAGTGATGCTTAAATTAAGCGAATTCACACCTCATACAAACGCCGTTATCGAAAAAATATTTAAAGATGATCTGCAAGCTCATTGTAAAATAATACTAGGGGCGAGTGATGTTGCAGCACAGTTTTCATCACTGCCATTTGCTCATTTATTATTTACGGGTTCTACGAACGTAGGTAAATTAGTAATGGCGTCAGCGAGTCGTAATTTAACGCCGGTAACGCTTGAACTCGGTGGTAAATCGCCAGTTATTATTACGCAAAATGCCGATATTAAAAAAGCGGCACAAGCCTTACTGTTTGGTAAAATGGCCAACGCAGGGCAAATATGCGTTGCACCCGACTACGTATTTGTACCCAAAGAGCTTGAGCATCAGCTTATTCAGCAATTATGCGAGTTGTATAAAAAGCATTTTAAAGACGGTGTTGAAGGTAAAAACTTAACTTCTATCATTAGCGATGCGCATTATAAACGTTTGGCAACCTACTTAGAGCAAGCCCAAGAACTGGGTGCAAACATTATTAAGCCACTTGAACACAATCAGCAAGACGAAGAAAAGCATCGTATGGGGCTGCATTTAGTGACTCAAGTAACTGACGAAATGCAGCTTATGCAAGATGAGTTATTTGGTCCAATACTGCCAATAATGAGTTATGAAAAGCTCGACAGCGCAATTGACTATATTAAAGCTCATCACCACCCATTAGCGCTTTATATTTTAGGCCAAGATAAGCACGCTCAAGAATACATTATGAAGCAAACAATCAGTGGCACTGTGGCAATAAACGATACCTTAGTGCAAGTAACTGCTGACGATGCTCCTTTTGGTGGTGTAGGCCATTCAGGAATGGGGCATTATCATGGTATAGAAGGTTTTTTAACGTTTAGCCATGCTAAAAATACGTTAGTATCGGGCTCGTTTAATCCTCGCATTGTTATGCTACTAAAACAAAGCAAACTTATTATTAAGCTTCTAAAGTGGCTTTACATAAAATAATAGGGTGCTGATTTGGTAAAGTTGAATAGGTGTTAACTTGCTAATCAAGATATATTAAAAAGGCTGAATTACATTATGTAATTCAGCCTTTTTTAGATTAGTTTAAAGCTACGGTCTTAAACTCTAAAATAAGACTTTAAAATAAGCGACCTTCGCCAGCATAGGTACCCACTTGTATTTTTGCATAAATGGCATCGGCTTTTTCTTTAGCTGCTTCAATTTCTTTAGGCAGCATTTTACGCTCATCAAGTTTACGGCTATGACTCGCTTGCATATTACCGTTGTACTCAGCGATAGTATTCCAAATATATGACTTTTCAAGATCTTTTGGCATACCTAGTCCTTCAAAATACATGAGGGCTAAATTAAATTGCGCTAAAGAGTAATTGTTTGCAGCTGCTTTTTCGTACCAGTTACGTGCCGCTTCATAGTCTCGTGTAACACCCACGCCATTAGCGTACATTACGCCCAAATTAAATTGAGCTGCAGGTAAATTCTTCTTAGCTGCTTTTTCAAATAAGGTAACTGCCATTTGATGATCAAGTTTTACGCCTTTACCTTCATCGTATAAAACAGCTAGAGCAAACATCGAATCAGCATGGTTCTTTTTAACGCCTTGTTGATAAAGCGCAGCTGCTTTGCGGTAATCGCGTGTTACACCGTATCCACCTTCGTATAATTTGGCTAGTTCGTAAATTCCTGGCGCAAAACCTTTATCTGCTAGGTATTGGAATTCTTTTAGGGCGACTGCAAATTCACCTTCGTTAGCTGCTCTTATGCCATCTTCTAATGTTGCATGAGCGAAAGGGCTGGCAAGTAAAACGCCAGCAAGAACGAGTGCTTTTAAATTAAACTGTGACATATTAATGCCTCCAATTATTAATAGTTTCGATAGATTTTAGGGCCAGTACATTTTTTAGATTAAACATCCACTGCTATTTAGGCTCGCCCTTGAGGCGGTTTGCTCTTTGTTGCTCGGTTTTTTAATGAGCTTACTAAGTTACAAACTTCGCGCGGCGATTAAATAGCGCCTAGATAGAACAGATTTAATCCTAAAAGGTCAACAGGCCATAGTTAAATGCTAATTTATTAAATTTTTGCACTATTTGCACATTATAAACGTTTAATACCCAATACATTTATGTAAAGACTAAATCGGTTACTATAAATAGATGCAAAAAAGGGTGTCTACTGTTATGTTTTACGCCAGCTTTAGTGTAAACGCAAGGCGGTACCTTATAAGATCGTGCGTATAAAATGTAAATAACACCGCGGTGGACTTTCAAGGTAAGTAAATGAGTTTAAGAAGTGTAAGATACAGATTTTATAGAAAATTTAAAGATATAAAAAAAGCCCGTTAGGGCTTTTTTGAGTCATATTAACCGTCACTAATATGAGCAATGTAGCAAGTAAATGTGATATTTGGTGTTATTACTTGGGTCGAGTAAGTAATACCACGAAGCGGCACGTTCTTCTTTTAATGTGTCAGCATCCTTGCTGAATATTCTTCCATAGGCACTGAGGTCGGTACACTTTGTTTCTGATAATGATTATTAGTTAGATTACCGCGCAAGTCAATACTTAAATGATAATTATTATCAAATAAGATTTTCATGATTATAAAATTTAAAATAAGGAAAGTGATGCTTAATAATCTTAAAGCTAAAAAAGTGATAAATGCATGCTTTGCTATCAGCATGGTATTTTTGTGTAGCTGTTCAGCCTCATTCACTTATAACAACTTGAGCTGGCTTTCGTCATTTTGGGTAGATGATTATATTGATTTAAATAAAACACAAAATAAGCAGCTCAAACAGATTATTAACTCGACCCAAGCGTGGCATAGAAGTACGCAACTACCAGCCTACAAACAAGACATTCAAAATATTAAGGCACTTTTTAACACCACACTAAGCATCGATCAGTTAAAAGAGCAGGTGGTTTTTGCTAAAAAGCATTGGCAAAACCTACTTGAATACGCGCACATGCCTTTAGCTGAGCTTGGGGCAACCTTATCAAGTGAGCAAAGAGAAGAGCTTTTAAACAATATTCAAATAAAAATTAACGACGAACGTGAAGAGTTAAACGAACAAAGCCCGCTTGAGCGAAAAGATGAGCGTTTGGAAGAGCAATTTGAATACTACGAGCAGTGGATAGGAAAGCTTAATAAACAACAAAAAGCGCTGATTAAATCAACTAATGAGCAACATCAAGACTCAGGAGCGCTGTGGTTAGAGTACAAGCAAACCCGTTTGAATGCGGCCAAACAGGTATTTACAAATGCTGAAATTACAAAAAAAGAATTTATAAATCAGTTGAGTACAGTTATTAAAGAGCGCGAACTATATATGAGCGACGCACTATTGAAAACCAATGAAGCAAACTTAGATTTATATATAAATTTACTCTACGAATTAAACTCAACTCTAAATGATAAACAACGCCAAAGCGTTAATGATCAATTTGATGAGTTAATTGAGACCTTAAACGATATAATAGAAAATTAAATTGTGCGTGAATTATTAAGTTTTAAATTAGCTGTTTAGGCTGATTTGTTTTTAAACGCAAAAATGCTTTTTAAAGGGCAATATATGGTTACAGATTTGAAAAGTATCTTAAACACTTGGTATCCCGATAGGGATAACCAAGAATGGGTTTTAGCTACTTTGTACAAAATTGAAGGCTCTAGTTACAGAAAGCTAGGGGCTATGATGCTTATTTCGAGCCTAGGCGAGCGCTTGGGGATGCTTTCGGGTGGCTGTTTAGAAGCTGACATACAACGCCATGCTAAACAAGTAATGAGTAGTTTAAGCAGTAAAACCATTAGTTATGATGCCACCGATGAAGACGATTTAACATTTCAACTTGGCATTGGTTGTGGGGGCATAGTACATATTTTACTGCAGCCCATTCACAAAGCTAATGACTATTTACAGTTAGAGCTTGTATCTAAAGCACTTAATGAGAATAAACCAGGGCGATATCTTCAACAAGTAAGCCCCATTTTGCCAGCCGGTAGTGGTGTATTTGCGCAAAATGATGAGTTGCATGGCTTATCAATGAACCGCAAAGCGCAGTTGGTAGAATTACAAGGCGCTACGTGCTTGCAAACCTCTATTTATCCACCGCCCCACCTATTAATAGTAGGTGGTGGAGCAGATGCAGTTCCGGTTTATACATTTGCCAAACAACTTGGTTGGAGTGTAACGGTATGGGATACACGCGCGGCTAATGCAAAAAGACAATATTTTAAAAATGCAGATGCTATTTTGCGCATCACACCGAGTGAGTTAAAAGAATATTGCATAACTAATAAAGTCGATGCGGCTATTTTAATGGCTCACAGCGTTGAACTTGACGCCAGTACGTTGGCTCAATTTAAAGATGTACCGTTTAAATATATAGGGTTATTGGGTCCTAAGCACAGGCGTGAGCAAGTTTTAGAGCACGCAAATACGCGTGTTTCACAAATTAAGTCTCCTGTTTTTGGGCCTGTCGGTTTAAATTTAGGGGGCGACTCGCCAGAGAGTATTGCACTATCGCTGATCAGCGAAATACATGCAGTGCTGTGTGATAAAGATGCCCAATCACTTAGCCATTGGGGGCAAGAGCCGTGCTGATTGCAAAAGTAGTGTTGGCAGCAGGTCAATCATCTCGTTTTGATGGTTGTAAGCTAATAGCCGATGTGGGCTTAGGGCAAACAATGATTGAGCGAGCGGTTGAAGTGCTGCAAGCGCTTGATGATTCACCCGTATATGTAGTTACAGGAAAGTGGCACGCAGAGGTAGTAAAAGCACTCAGCGGGCATTCAAATATACATATTATTGAAAACAAACGATGGGATGACGGCTTAGGTGTTTCAATTGCTGTCGCTTCGCAAGCGCTATCTAAACACCATGCTTATAATGGGATTTTATTTATGCTTGCGGATCAGGTTGAGCTAAAAGTAGCGCACTTAAGTGAGCTAGTTACTGGTTTTAAACGTAATCCATCGCGCTGGTGCGCAAACTATGGCGAGCGTTTAGGTGTACCCGCTATATTCCCAGCGGTTGATTTATCTCAGCTTGCAAGCTTAACTTCAGATAGAGGTGCGCAGCAATTACTGCGTTCCAGCAGTGAGGTCGTTAATACAATTAGTTTAAGTAGTGCGAGTGTAGATATAGATACTCAAAAGCAGCTAAGTAATTTTATAGCTAAAAATGAGTGAAAAAGTAGTCGTAGGGCAAAATAAGTTTTTAGCTGCGCTAACGCTTTAGTGCAGTGGTTATGGTATTTAGCTGTTAATGTAGCTGGTGCGGTAACTATATGTGTTATGGATTAGTAGTTACAACAATCTTAACTGTTATAACCTGCGTTTAAATTAAACAATATAAACGCAGGTTATAAAGCTTAATCAAGGGGCAAGCTATGGTGACGTTTACAATTAATGGCAAGGTGGTTGAATCACACGCAAGTGAAGATACACCATTGTTATGGGTTATTCGCGATGAAATTGGATTAAAAGGTACGAAGTTTGGTTGCGGTATTGCAATGTGTGGTGCGTGTACGGTGCATTTAGATGGGCAAGCAACTCGCTCCTGTGTTTTACCAATTGGCGCTATTGCAGGAAAAAACATTACCACAATTGAAGGGCTTAATAACGAACACCCACTTCAAAAAGCATGGGTTGAAGAGCAAGTACCACAGTGCGGTTACTGTCAGTCGGGGCAAATAATGCAAGCTGCTACATTACTGGCAGCTAATCCAAGTCCTTCAGATGAAGAAATAGTAAGCCATATGAATGGTAACTACTGTCGCTGTATGGCTTATAAACGTATTAAAACTGCTATTCAACGCGCTGCAGATGAGTCACAAAGTGTAGTAAATATATTTGATCCAAATGCACAAGACGCTTAACTGGAGCCGATAATGAAAAAATTATTTCAAAAAAATAGCGAAACCGTTAATTTAAATCGTCGCTCGTTTATGATTGGCACTGCTAGCGCAGGCTTAGTCATGGCGTTTGCCCCTGCGTTATTTTCGGGTTCGCTCAGTGCAAAAGAATCAATTGCGCAACAGGCTTTTTCACCCACTATTTGGTGGACTATGAGCACCGACGGTGCCGTAGAAGTGAGTATTGCTAAAGCTGAAATGGGTCAACATATCGGTACTGCTCTTGCGCGTATTGTGGCTGATGAACTTGAATGTGATTGGGATAAAGTATCAATTACCTATGTAGATACTCATGAAAAATGGGGCTTTATGGTAACGGGTGGTTCATGGTCTGTATTTCAAAGCTTTAAGCCATTATCTCAAGCCGGCGCTGCGGGTCGAATTGCATTAATAGAAGCTGGAGCTAAAATGCTCGGCGTGCCTGCAGACAAATGTCGTGCTGAAAAGGGCTATATTATTTCAGGCGAAAAATCGGTTAGTTACGCAGACATAGTTAAAAAAGGCGAGTTTAATCGTACATTTACCAGTGATGAAGTTGCAAACCTTCCACTAAAACCGGCTAATAAACGTCATTTAACAGGGCTTAAACAAGACTTTAAAGCGCTTGATATACCAGCCAAAACAAATGGTACAGCAGTATATGGGATAGATGTAGAAGTTGAAGGCATGCTGTACGCGCGTCCAGTTATTCCACCAACTCGTTATGGCAGTACAGTAACAAACGTTGACGATAGTGCAGCAAAAGCAATTAAAGGTTACAAAGGCTATGAAATTTTAAATGACCCTAGTAACACAGTGCAAGGCTGGGTTGTTGTATTAGCTGATAGTTACCCAAGTGCCATTAAAGCAGTAGATGCTTTAAACGTGAGTTACAAAAAGGGTGAGTCGGCAAATATATCTGAAGCTGATATTCATAAAGAAGGTAAGCGATTATGCGAGCAACGCGACTCGGGTACTTTGTTTGTTGATGAAGGCGATATAAAGAAAACCCAAGCAGACGCTAGTGAGTCGTTAGAATCAATGTATACCACAGCGACAGCGAGTCATTATCAGCTAGAGCCATTAAATGCGGTTGCAGAGTTTAAAGACGGAAATTGGATTATTCATACCGGTAACCAGTGGCAGTCACTTACGTTACCAGCGCTTGCTAAAGCACTCGATATAGAACAAAACAAAGTAATTATTCGTCCTTATTATTTAGGAGGTGGTTTTGGTCGTCGATTATTTGGTGATTGGACTGTGCCTGCGGCTCTAACTGCAAAAGCAGTAGGTAAACCAGTAAAACTGGTATTTACACGGGCAGATGATAGTTTATTCGATCAGTCTCGTTCTGCATCTGCTGCAAAAATGACCGCGTCGTTTGATAAAAATGGTACCTTCACAGGAATGGAACATGCATTTGCTGCTGGTTGGCCTACTAAAGCTATGGCACCAGGGTTTTTATCACCGGGTGTTGATGGCAAAGGTAAATTTGATGCATTTTCGGCATCAGGCGCTGATCATTGGTATAGCATGAGCAGTCATCGTGCACGCGCTATTAATAACGAAGTTGCACAAAGCACCTTTAATCCAGGTTGGTTACGTTCAGTAGGGCCAGGTTGGATTGCATGGAGTCTTGAGTCGTTTATCGATGAAATTGCCCATAAGCAAGGCAAAGATCCTGTTCAATTTAGAATTGAAATGTTAGATGGTAAAGGCAAGCAAGCAGGTAAAGCACCTGAGAGCGTTGGCGGAGCACTGCGCTTACGTAATGTGCTTAAAACAGTGTCTGACAAAGTAGCTTCTGTAAAATTGGCGAAAGACGAAGGTATTGGTTTTTCTGTAAGCTCAGGGCAAGAACGTACCATGCCAGCATGGCTTGCAACCGCAGCGCATGTTCACGTTAACCGTGATAGTGGTAAAATAACGCTTAAAAAGCTTTATGTTGTTGTAGATGCGGGCTTAATAGTTCACCCAGATGGCGCACTGGCGCAAATTGAAGGGTCGTTACTATGGGGCAGCAGCCTTGCATTGCATGAGTCAAATACGTATAAAGATGGGCAAGTATCTGCGACTAACTTTAATACTTATTTACCGCTAAGAATGCAAGATGTGCCAGATATGGACATCGAGTTTTTACAAAGCGATGAGTTTCCAGTTGGTTTAGGTGAGCCTGGCGTGATAGGAGTTGCTCCTGCTATTGGTAATGCAGTGTTTAATGCTGTAGGCGTGCGTTTACGTGACCTACCAATGAAGCCAAGCGAACTTAAAAAAGGCTTAAAAGCGTAAAACAAAAATAATTAAAGGGGTATGCTTTAGGCTGCCCCTTTAGTTATTAAATATATTTATGTAATTATTATTTATGTATCAATAGGTAGCGTTGTTTATACCAGTTTGCTTAATTAAACGATTAAGCATTATTGCAAATTGGTATTAGGTTGTTATTACGTGTTGATATTAGTTAAGGTTTATTTATGCTAATCGACCCAACAGGGCGAGAGTTTAGTTACCTACGTTTGTCTATTACTGATGTATGTAATTTTAAGTGTGTTTATTGTTTACCAGATGGTTATCAGGGCGGTCACGACCGTGGCTTCCTCACAATTGATGAAATTAGCAATACGCTTAAAGCGTTTGCACACCATGGTATTGAAAAAGTAAGGATCACTGGCGGAGAGCCAACCCTTAGAAAAGACTTTATAGATGTTGTTCGCGCGGCAAAAGATGTTGCGGGCATAAAAAAAATTGCAATGACCACCAATGGTTTTTCTCTTCATAAGAATATTCATGACTGGGTAGATGCAGGCTTAAACGCTATTAATGTAAGCATTGATAGTTTAGATTCGCGCATGTTTAACACCATTACTGGGCATGACAAATTTACCTCAGTAATGAAAGGTATTGATACTGCGCTTGAAACGGGTATTGATTCAGTAAAAATAAACAGCGTGCTGATGAAGCAATACAACGCAAAAGAGTTTGATACATTTTTAAATTGGGTTAAACACCGCCCCGTCACCATCCGCTTTATAGAATTGATGCAAACAAACGACAACAAAGCCTTTTTTGATGCAAACCATGTTTCTGGGCAAGTTTTAAAAACTCAGCTACTACAAACGGGCTGGCAGCAAGTTGCGCGTAGTGCATCAGCAGGTCCTGCTCAAGAGTTTGCTCATCCTGATTATCAAGGCAGAATTGGTTTAATAATGCCTTACAGTAACGACTTTTGTAGTACCTGTAATCGACTAAGGGTTACAGCAAAAGGAAATCTGCACTTGTGTTTGTTTTCTGAAGAGGGTATTTCGCTAAGAGAATATATGAACGACAGTTCGAATAGTGAATTAATGGCATTGTTATCTCGTTATATTAAAACTAAGAAGCCAACTCATCTTTTGCATCAAGGTAATACGGGCATCACCACTAATTTATCTATGTTAGGTGGTTAATTGTTAGAGCTAATTTGTAAACAAAAACATCAAACGTGTCCCTAAATCACCAATAAAAGGGTGTGTTTACATGGTTTTAGAGCAACAAAGCTTGTTAAATTGTATTTTCACGTTAAACTTACTTTTTATTTTTATTAAGTGATTAGAATGGATATCGCAGCCCTTAATAGCACTAAATCATTAAGAAAGGACGTTCTAAGAGGAATGTGCCTTTGTTTTGGTGTTTTATCGGTTGGATTTGCGGGATTTAATTTAACTGTAAATAACTTTCCATTGCTTGGCTATATCGAAATCTGTTTTTCCATTTATTGTATATTTACTTATATTACACTTATACGCCGCCCATTACAGTTTTGGCAATCCGTTGTAATGTGCGCACTTATCACATTCATCGTTATTTTGGGTACATCTTTGTCGTCGCCTCGTAACGGTGTATATGTATGGTCGTTTGCATTACCTATCTTGTACTACCTACTATTAGGTAAACAATATGGTGTAATTTTCTCTGCAAATTTATTAGTGATCCAAGTGTTTATTTTAGGTAGTCAGTCTACTCTTGCCCCCTTTGAGACTTTTAACTTATCTCTTAATCTACTCTGTGCTTATTTAAGTATTTGGGCGATTTCTCATGTTTTTGAAGGGAGCCGCTCACATTTTTCAAGGCGACTTAAAAATTTAGCGTTACTTGACCCACTAACGGGTGCAGGCAATCGCCTTTCAATGAACCACTACTTTGAAGTTGAACTACAAGATAAGTCACAGTTATATTTGTTTTTACTCGATTTAGACTTTTTTAAGCAGATAAATGATGAGCATGGCCATGGTGTCGGTGACCAAGTACTTATCGAAGTGGCCACTTTACTAAGGGTTGTGCTTGGTAGAGGGTATGTATTTAGAGTAGGCGGTGAAGAGTTTGCTTTATTTAGCTCTTTTGCAAATGAAGAGACTGCACTTAATACCGCTGAACAAATAAGAGCACGTTTTGAAAATACCACATTTGACATTGACGGCCTTGCAATCAATGTTACAACCAGTATTGGTGTCGCAAAATTTAAAAGTACCAATTCATTGGAAAGCTTTGTAAATCAAGCTGATAAACAGTTATACAAAGCAAAGCAATTTGGTCGCAATAAAGTGTATTGTAAGTTTAAAAAAGAAAATGATTACCAGGCAGTCGTTGCGTAAGTCGTGCTACTTAGTACATTTGTTCAAAGTTAGGGATCCCGTTTTCCCAAATCGGTTTATCTTTTCCTAAATGCTCACGTACAGCATCAAAAAATAATCGGGTTCTTACTGGTAAATCTCGATGCGGGTATACGGCATACATAGCGCTAAATTCCATCAGTTTTACATCGGTCAATAAAGGCACTAACTTACCTTGTATTATTTCATCACCAATAATAAATGCAGGGGCGACAAAGTAAGTTGTGCCCGACAATGTTTTCATTAACAATGATTCTGCATCATTTGCCCTAAACACACTTTTTATTTTTTGCTCGCAGCGCTCACCTTTACTATCGTAATAATCAATTGCTTCTACTCGAATAGAGTTACTGGCATAGCTTGCTGCTGGTAATTTCGCTAACTCTTCCATTGTTTTTGGCATACCATAAGTTTCAATAAACTGTGGCGCAGCTAAAATTAATAATCGATTACGCGCTATTTTACGTGCAATAAGTGACGAGTCTTTAGGCTCTCCTACACGAAAAGCCAAATCAAATCCTTCAGAGACTATATCTACTAATCTATCGTCTAAACGCAGTTCAACTTCTACTTGCGGAAAGCGTTTTTGAAAATCATTAAGTACAGGTTGTAAATAACGACGACCAATAAGTGTTGATGAAGTGATTTTTAAAACGCCGCGCGGCTCTAAATGGTAGTTTTCAGCCATGCGCACGGTTTCGCCGAGCAGCTCTCTAAGCTCAGCTGCTTTTTTGATCATTTCGGCGCCCGCCGCTGTGAGCGAAAATGAACGGGTAGTTCGGTTAAGTAACCTAACGCCTAACTCATCCTCTAAACGGCTAATTTGTTTAGATATAACAGAGCGATCTATGTTGCGTATTTCTGCAGCTTTAGCAAAAGAGCCTTGCTCAACTACTTCAAGTAACATTAAAAGTCGACTTGTTGTATCCATTATTACACCTTAACTAATCTATTGATGCCATTTTGGCATTAATGAATTTAAAAATCTATGGTTTTTACACACGGGTTTAATCCGTATTATGCGAGGCTAATCAACAATGGAGCGTCTTCATGAACAAACATCTAATTGCTGCTGCACTTACTGCGGCATCTTTAACACTTGCGGGTTGTGCTGATGAGAGCACAGCTCAATCAGCACCTGCACAGCAACTTCAACCAATTGATGTAGCACAGGTGCTTGTTAAGCCGGTACAGAGCTGGCACACATATACAACTCGTTTAGAATCTCCACAAGAAGTTGCTTTAATGCCGCGTGTATCAGGAATCATCGATAGCATTGAATTTAAAGAAGGCGACGTGGTTAAGCAAGGCGATGTTTTATTTCAATTAGATGCTCGCCCATTTGCAGCGGTTGTTGCAAGCTTAAAAGCACAAATTAAAAGTGCAGAAGCCGCACTTGAACAAGCTAAAAGTGAAGACAAACGTGCGGTACGCTTATTAGACCGTAAGGCAATCTCAACTGAGCAAGCACAAGCGCGTACTTCAACACTGCGCCAACGCGAAGCACAGCTTTCTGCACTTCAAGCACAACTTACCTCAGCAGAACTTGATTTAGAATTTACGTCAGTAGTATCACCAATTGATGGCATTATTTCTCGCGCAAATATTACCAAAGGTAATAACGTACTTGCGGGTCAAAGCGTATTAACGTCAATTGTTTCAAACCAAGCTATGTACGCTTATTTTGATGTTGATGAGCGCACATGGAATAGCTCTTTCAATGATGTTACTGCTGCGAGCCACCAAACTGTTGTAATGCAAAAAGTCGGTCAAAGTGATTTTGCATATAAAGGCTACATTAACTTTATCGATAACCAAATTAATTCATCAACGGGTACATTACGCGTACGTGCGGTATTTAATGAAGACAACAACCAATTACGCGCAGGCTCGTTTGCACGTATTAAGCTTGCAGCCAACTCTATTAGCGACGCTATTATTATCCCAGAACGTGCAATTGGTACTGACTTAAAAAATCGCTTTGTACTAACCGTTGGCGAAAACAACGTACTTGAATACAAACTAATTACTATTGGTGAGCGTTACGGTGCATTACGTGCGGTTACTTCAGGCCTTAACGAAGGTGATGTAATTGCTGTAAATGGTCCTGCTCGCGTAGGTCCTGGTATGCCAATCTCTCCTCAAACAGTAACAATTGATACAAGCGGTGTGGCATTTACATTGTCAAACGACAACGCACAACTCGTGGCTAAGCAATAAGGTTTATTGATGAAATTTTCGCATTTCTTTATACAGCGCCCAATATTTGCGGCTATGCTGTCGTTGGTTATTTTAATTGCTGGTGGCATATCACTATTCCAATTACCAGTAAGTGAATACCCAGAAGTAGTTCCTCCAACAGTTGTTGTTACCGCCAACTACCCAGGTGCTAACCCTACCGTTATTGCGCAAACAGTGGCAACACCGCTGGAGCAAGAAATTAACGGCACTGAAAACATGTTGTATATGTTTTCGCAAGGTACAAGCGATGGCCGTATGACATTAACGGTGACCTTTGCGTTAGGTACCGATTTAGATCGTGCTCAAGTACAAGTACAAAACCGTGTAAACAGTGCGCTTCCGCGTTTGCCAGAAGAAGTACAACGTTTAGGTGTTGTAGCCGAAAAATCATCACCCGATTTAACCATGGTAGTGCATTTATACTCACCTGAAAAAACGCACGACACAGCTTACTTATCTAACTATGCTGATTTAAACATTAAAGATGAAATTGCGCGCTTACCAGGCGTAGGTGATATTCGCATGTTTGGTGCTGGCAAATACTCAATGCGAGTATGGCTAAACCCAGATGCACTTGCTGCACGCGAATTAACAGCAACAGATGTAGTAACAGCACTTCGCTCGCAAAACCAGCAAGTTGCTGCAGGTAGCTTAGGTGCGCAACCAATTTCAAACGACAGTCAATTTCAAATATTGTTAAACGTTAAAGGTCGTTTAAACAGTATTGAAGAATTTGAACAAGTTATTATTAAAGTAGGCGACGAAGGTCAGTTAACGCGTTTATCTGATATAGCCCGTGTTGATTTAGGTCAAGATACTTACGCACTGCGTGCAGAGCTTGATAACCAACCAGCTCTTGCAATGCCAATATTTCAACGTCCAGGTTCAAACGCTATTGAGCTTTCTGATCAAGTACGCGAAACAATGGCGCGCTTATCAAAAAATTTCCCTACTGGTGTTGAATACGACATTGTGTACGACCCTACGGTATTTGTTCGCGGCTCAATTGACGCGGTAATTGCCACTTTGCTTGAAGCAATTGTACTGGTAGTTATTGTTGTTATTGTATTTTTACAAACGTGGCGTGCATCTATTATTCCGTTAATTGCTGTGCCTATTTCACTTATTGGTACATTTGCCGTAATGCAGTGGTTAGGTGTATCAATTAATACCTTGTCGTTGTTTGGCTTAGTATTGGCCATAGGTATAGTTGTAGATGATGCGATTGTAGTTGTTGAAAATGTAGAGCGTAATATTGAAAAAGGCTTATCGCCACTTGAAGCAACCCGCGTTGCAATGAGCGAAGTAACAGGCCCTATTATTGCCATTGCGCTAGTACTAAGTGCCGTATTTATTCCTACTGCGTTTATTACCGGTTTATCAGGTCAGTTTTATAAGCAATTTGCACTTACAATTACAATTTCGACGATTATCTCAGCGTTTAATTCATTAACGTTATCGCCTGCGCTTGCTGCATTGTTATTAAAATCTCACGATGCAAAACCAGATGCGTTCACGCGTTTACTTAATAAATTGTTTGGTCGTTGGTTGTTTAAACCATTTAACCGCGTATTTAATCGTGGTGCTAAAGGGTACGAAAAACTGGTACAAAAACTAATCCGTATGACCGTTGTTGTAATGGTGGCTTATATTGCACTTGTTGGCGGCACAATTAAGTTATTTGATACCGTACCAGGTGGCTTTATTCCACAGCAAGACAAACAGTATTTAGTGGCTATTGCGCAGTTACCTGACGCATCAAGCCTTGATCGTACTGAAGACGTACTTGCTCAAATGCAGCAAATTGCATTAGAAGTCCCAGGCGTTGCACATACTGTTGCTTTTCCTGGCTTATCAGTGAACGGTTTTACAAACAGCCCTAACAGCGGCATTGTATTTACACCACTTGAGAGCTTTGACAAACGTACCGACCCAAGCCAATCAGCGATGGCGATAGCGGCGCAGTTGAATAAACGTTTTGCTGCCATTGATGAGGCATTTGTAGCGGTATTTCCACCGCCGCCAATTCAAGGTTTGGGCACTACAGGTGGTTTTAAACTGCAAATAGAAGACAGAGCTAATAAAGGATTTGAGGCACTATTTAATAGCCTGCAAGCCGTTATTGGTAAAGCGCAACAAGACCCAGCATTAATGGGCCTGTACTCAAGTTTCCGTATCCAAGTTCCACAAATGGATATTGATATTGACCGTGAGCAAGCGCTTATTCAAGGTATTCCACTTGATGAAGTATTTAATGCACTGCAAATTTACTTAGGCTCTGTGTACGTAAATGACTTTAATATGTTTGGTCGTACATACCAAGTAAATGCACAGGCTGATGCTGACTACCGCTTAGACCCTGATCAAATACTTAATTTAAAAGTACGAAACCGCTCAGGTAATATGGTGCCACTAGGCTCTGTATTAACAGTAACACCAACAATTGGTCCTGACC
The DNA here is from genome assembly GCF_014164115.1 of Pseudoalteromonas sp. SG45-2. Lineage (NCBI taxonomy): Bacteria > Pseudomonadati > Pseudomonadota > Gammaproteobacteria > Alteromonadales > Pseudoalteromonadaceae > Pseudoalteromonas > Pseudoalteromonas sp. SG45-2. The sequence goes on along the minus strand of NZ_JACJEO010000036.1, from coordinate 8,728 downwards.
GTGTTATGCATTACAACGGATACCCAAGTGCAGAACTAAATGGTAGCCCAGCGCCAGGTTATAGCTCTGATCAAGCACAAGTTGCTATTGAAAAAGTACTCGCAGACACACTACCAACAGGTATTGAATATGAGTGGACTGAAGTAACGTACCAACAAGTACTTGCCGGTAACACCATGGTTTATGTATTCCCGTTAGTTGTATTACTAGTATTTATGGTACTTGCAGCGCAGTACGAGAGCTTACGTCTACCACTGGCAATTATATTAATTGTACCAATGACTATTTTCTCAGCCTTGTTAGGTGTGTGGTTTGTTGGCTCTGACAACAACATATTCACCCAAATAGCGTTAATAGTGCTGGTCGCGTTGGCTTCTAAAAATGCAATATTGATGGTTGAGTTTGCAAAAGATAGACACGACTCAGGCTTATCGCACTTAGAGGCAATACTTGAGGCATGTCGTATGCGCTTGCGCCCAATATTAATGACGTCGATTGCATTTACAGCAGGTGTTGTACCGTTAGTACTTGCCACCGGTGCGGGCGCCGAAATGCGACACGCAATGGGTAACGCCGTATTCTCAGGCATGATAGGTGTAACCGTGTTTGGTCTATTGTTTACGCCGGTATTTTATATGTTAGTGACTAACAAAAAAGAGAAAGCGCAGGAGAATACTCATGACTAAATTAATGCAAAAAAGACTTAAAACAAGTCTGACCGCCAGTGCAGTATTAGTCGTTGCGTTTTTAGCAGGGTGTGCGAGTAAAATAGACACCATGGGCGAGCAAAAAGCCGTTAATGAATTTGTTGCTAAAGCTAATATTGCTAGTAACGTTAGCGTTGCTGATGAAACAAACTGGTGGAAAAAGCTTAATTCTCATCAACTAAATGAGCTTGTTACTGGTGCGCTTGCAAATAACTATAATTTGCAAACAAGCCAGTTAACACTTAAAAGTGCATTAGCGCGATTAGGAGAGCAAAAAGCCCAGTACCTACCACAAGGTGGCGTAAATGTTGGCGCAGCTCGAAGCGATGCACCAAGCGTGTTTGACCGTCAATCAAGTGCAAACGTTGCACTTGATTGGCAGCTAGATTTATTTGGTCGCATAACGGCGTTGGTTGATGCTGCAAATGCATCGGCCATGAGCCAAGCAGAGCAAGTACGTTTACTGCAAATTGAAGTAGTATCGTCAGTTGTTAAAGGCTTTGTAAGTTATCAAGGTAATGTTGAAAAACAACACATTGTAGCACTTCAAATTGAAGCGCTTGAGCAAAGTATTGACGTTCTTCAAGCCCGTGTTGACGAAGGTGTTGCAAACGAGCTTGATTTAAACCGTACTATGGCGCAGCTTAGGCAGCAACAAGCACTCATGCCTGCCATTGAGTATGCAAAATACAGCGATTTATCTGCGCTTGCAGTACTAAGCGGTAAGTTAGCGCAAAATATTGCTATTGAAAACGAGCAAGGCGTGCTTGAACGTGACTTTAGCGTAGCATTAAAAAACGCTAATAATGCCATTGCCTTACGTCCTGATATTAGCCGTGCACTGTTTGACTTTAGCCAAGCAAATAGTTTAAGTGTTGCAGCTAGCAAAGCGTTATTACCAGATATTAGCTTATCTGCATTTGCAGGGGTTGTGAGTATAGACAGCACAGGCTTAAAAAATACTGATCAGCAGTGGCAAGTAGCGCCGCAGTTACAATGGTCGTTATTAAGTTACCCAGCATTATTAGCACAGCGCGACGCGCAGCAGTTTTTAAGTGAAGCCGCATACAGCGATTATCAACAAGTGGTATTAACTGCACTAAGTGAAAGTGAACTTTCACTGCAATTGTTGGTCAATCAGGCACAGCAAAAACGCTTTGCAGATGAGCGCTATGACTTTGCTAATAAAGCATTTTTACAAGCCCAAGCAATGTATGAAGAAGGCCAAATTCCTTACCTTGAGTTGTTAGATGCGCGTCAGGATGTTTTAATAGCACAAGAAAATGCTGTTGAAACAACAATTTCTTCACTGCTTGCCAAAGTAAATGCTTACCAGTCATTTAATGGCCAATGGAGTTATGCGTTAAACGACACTAATAAGTAGAGTTATATTGATGCCAAATACTGAAAATTTACATGAATACATTATCCCGCAAACGATGCGCGCTATTGTACTGCCAGAACCAAATGAAGCAATTGACTTAGCAGATGCTGAGCTGCCTGTTCCAGACTGTGCAGATAACGAGCTGCTTGTAAAAGTAGAGTACGTTGGTTTAAATCCAGTTGATGGTCAATTTGCTAAAACAGGCTTTTGTAAATGGCAGTATCCACACATTTTAGGCTTAGATGCTGTAGGTGTTGTGGTTAAAGCTAATAAAGGTGTGTTTCCTAATGTTGGCCAGCGGGTTATGTGGCATGCCAACATTGGTGAGCAAGGTGCTTTGAGCGAATACACCAAAGTGCCTAACTTTGCAGTGTCGGTTGTGCCAAGCGGTTTAAATCCGGGCATTGCAGCAACACTTCCATGTGCAGGTATGGCAGCACTTATCAGCTTAGATAAAATAGGCATTAGTGAAGGCGATACTATTTTTATTGAAGGCGGAGCCGGAGCGGTAGGGCAGTTTGCTATTCAATATGCAAAACAGCGTGGTGCAGATGTATTTACCACCGCATCAAAGCGTAACCATAAATTGGTTAAGCAGCTAGGCGCTGATGTGGTTTTTGACTATAGCGATAAAAAGCTATGCGAAAAAATCCGCAGAGAACTTGGCCCGCAAGGCTTTGATGCGGTTATTGATACGATAGGTGGAGAGTGTACTCAGCGTAATATTGAGTTAATGCGTTTTTGCGGACGTATTGCCTGCTTAAATCCGCTACCTTATTTTGATCAAGACTTAATGTATCACCGAGCGCCGAATATTAGCGTTGTATCGATTGGTGGTGCATGGCTTGCTAATAGTTTATGTGCACAACAACGCTTGAGCTTTATGGGCAACCTGTTACTTGAAGGAGCTGTTAGTGGCGACATTAAACACCCAGAAATAACGCCCGTAGACTTTAGTGCTGAGTCAGTATCGCAAGCGCTTAATAAACAACTTGCTGGTGGTTTTACCGGCAAGCAAGTTGTTAAAGTTGCTAAGTGAAGCGCTTATACAATTTGATTTAAATTTAAGTAGTTTTAGTTAGATTAACTGATAATGTAGCCTCTATAAATTGAATAAAAACGTAGCCTATTTGTGCTGCGTTTTTTTATGCCCATCAAAAAATAGATACAGCGCTAGGGTCTGTTGATCTTTCAAGGTTGAATTTGCAGCAGTCTGTTTGGTATTTAGGCAAGGCAGAGCCTATGTAGTGTGGTTATTCCCCATAAATGGGCGATAACGTAGCATTAATGCCAAACAGGCGCTGCCCAAAGGGTTCTTCCTAGGGGCTATTTACTCTTTGTTACCTACATGGATGTAGGTAAGGGGCGTGAGCAGGACGCGGAAGCTTTGCTCGGTTTTTACTTAGCCCACTAGGTTACAAGCCTCGCGCTGCGATTAAATAGCCCCTAGTTTGAACAAATTTTAATCCGCAAAGATCAACAGACCCTAGAGCTTTTGCTGTTTTATTCATCATTTTAGTCAAAATACTTTTTTTCAGCGTACAACTGTAAGCCTTTGTGTTTCAACAGTTTACGTTCAGGTAAAGAAAATAAATTGAAAAAACTGTTAATTAATTGAATAGAGTAATTGATCTAAACGATTTTTTATGACGTAATGTAGGTATTATTTAGCTGGTCGGATGAGTTCAATCATGAGTTTACGTACAAAACTAAAAAAAGTATTACCAAGTATTTCTATCACAGAACAAGAAGCGCTAGACGCGGGTGATGTATGGCTTGAAGGTTCTATCTACCAAGGTAAACCTGATTTCAGTGCACTTCGCGACGTACCTGCTGCTACATTAAGCGCAGACGAGCAAGCATTCTTAGACGGTCCAGTAAAAGAGTTATTGGGCATGATTGACGATTCAGTGATTCAAAACGGCATTCATTTACCAAATGACATCTTAGAATTTTTGAAAAAAGAGCGTTTTTTCTCGCTTATCATTCCTAAGTCGTTTGGTGGTTTAGAGTTTAGCCCTTATGCAAACTCTACCATTGTTGGCACAATTGCGACTAAAAGCTCAGCAGTTGCGGTAACCGTAATGGTTCCTAACTCGTTAGGCCCAGGTGAGTTATTACTTCACTTTGGTACGCAAGAACAACAAGCACATTACTTACCACGCCTAGCAAATGGTACAGACATTCCATGTTTTGCATTAACAAGCCCAGAAGCGGGTTCTGATGCAGGTGGTATTCCTGATGTTGGTAAAGTAACTAAAGGTATGTACAACGGCGAAGAAGTCCTTGGTTTAGAAATTACCTGGGACAAGCGCTACATTACACTTGCACCCATTGCTACCGTACTTGGTTTAGCATTTAAAGTAGTTGACCCTGATGGTCTGCTAGGTGGTAAAGAAAACCTAGGCATTACCTGTGCACTTATTCCAAAAGAGCACCCAGGTGTTGAGCTTGGTAATCGCCACGACCCAATGGGTATTCGTTTTTACAACGGTACTACACGTGGTAACAAAGTATTTGTACCAATGGACTTTGTTATTGGTGGACAGAAAAACATCGGCCGTGGTTGGCAAATGCTGGTTAGCTGTTTAGGTGCTGGCCGTGGTATTTCATTACCTGCGCTAGGTGTTAGTACAGCACAAGTTGCATTTAAATCAGCATCTGAATACGCAGCAGTGCGTGAACAGTTTGGTTTAGCCATTGGCCAGTTTGAAGGTATTCAAGAAAAACTAGCCGACATTGCAGGTAAAACATACCTACAAGAAGCAATGCGCGTACTTACAACTGAAGGCTTAGGCATGGGCTTAAAACCATCAGTTGTTACAGCAATCGCTAAATACCATATGACAGAGCTTGGTCGCGACGTGCTTGATTCAGCAATGGATATTCAAGCGGGTAAAGCGATTCAAAACGGTCCACAAAATACATTAGCAAGTGGTTATGTTGCTCAGCCGATTGCCATTACGGTAGAAGGCGCGAACATTCTTACACGTAACCTAATGATCTTTGGTCAAGGTGTTATGCGTTGTCACCCATATTTACAATCTATGGTTGAGTCAATTCACAGTGAAGACAAAGGCGCAGATAAAGAATTTAACGGCATTTTGCGTAAAACAATCGGCTACAGCACAGCAAACAGCTTACGTGCTTTCCGCCTTGGTGTTTTACCATTTACAGCAAGTGCTAATTCTGAATTACCAGAAGTACGTGACTACGAAAAAGCAGTACATAAATTATCTGCAAAACTTGCAGTGTACGCAGACTTTTCGTTACTTGTACTTGGTGGTAAGTTAAAACAAGCAGAAATGCTATCGGCACGTTTAGGTGATGTAATGAGCTTCTTATATGCAGCTATGGCATCAATTAAATACTACGAGCAAAAAGTATCAAGTAGTGACCGTGAGCAAGCAGCGCCGTATTTCCATTACGCGACTCGTTTTGCACTACAAAGTGCTGAAGAAGCATTGCATAAGTTTTTAGATAACTTCCCTGCAAGTGGTACACGTAAGTTTATTCGTTTCATTACAATGAACTACTCAACTAAAATGCCAAAAATTAGCGACGATTTAATCCGCGAACTAGCTAAGCAAGCTCAGCTAGATACCGCATTTAAAGCGCAAATCACGCATTTAGTTAAACCAGTAGTGGGCGATGGCCATCATATTAATGAGCAAGCTTACAAAGCTAAAATGGCATCACTTGGCGAGCTGGCTAAAGTTAAAAAAGCACTACGTGCTAAAGTAATTAAACCAGGTGCACGTTTTAACATTACGCTTGATAACGCACTAGCGGCGAACGTAATTACCCAAGCTGAACACGTTCAGTTAATTGATTACAACATCAAACGTGAAAAGGCGATTCGTGTAGATGAGTTCGATTTTGATATGAACATACTAGACGATAACGCACAGCCAATTAACCCGCTTAAAAGCGTAGTTAATCAGTAAGTTAAAGTAATTAAATTCAATGATGCAAAGCGCCCGCAGTATCGGCGCTTTTATTTTTGAGTAAATAATTAGTGTGGGGCCCCGCTTGTTTAAAAACAAGCGGGGCTTTTTTATGTGTTATTTAAAGTAGAAATAGATGACGGTATTGGTTTGAAAGTGAATATGTATCTGTAGAGGATTAAAAAGAGACGCTTATAATCTTGAAAAAGGGCTAACAACCCCGTTAGCACCTTGCTGTAGTACATGGGTATAAATTTGTGTAGTTTTAACATCAGAATGGCCAAGCTGAGCTTGAACAGTTCTTATATCGGCGCCACTTTGCAGTAGATGAGTAGCAAAAGAGTGTCTTAATGTATGAGGTGTTATTATTTTTGTTAACCCTGATTTTTGGACGGCTTTTTTAATCTCTTTTCTAATACAAGAGTGATGAAAATGATGTCGCCTTATTTCACCACCTTGAGGATCTGAACTTAATATATGAGAAGGAAATAAATATTGCCACGCAAGCGATTTTGCGGCACTTGGATATTTTTTTGTTAAAGCATATGGCATCCATACACCAGAATATTCCGTATTATTTAAATCCAGTTTTAAATAGTCATCAACGTTCAAAATTTGATTTCTCAGCATAGGAATTAGCTCTGTGGCCAGCGTAACAATGCGGTGTTTATTACCTTTTCCATTCCATACTTGAATGCATTTATAATCAAAATCAATATCTTTTACTCTTAATTGCACCGCTTCCATTACTCTTAAGCCACTTCCATACATAAGGGCTGCAATTAAATAATAGCGCTTATTTAAATGAGCCATCAACATTTTAACTTCCTCTGGGGTCATCACTGCAGGGAGCTTTGCTTGTTTTTTACTACGGGCAAAATTTAAATTTAATGAGAGTTCTTTTTTTATTATGTGGTTGTATAAAAATGACAATGAATTGAGTGCGGTGGCTTGCGTACGTGGTGCAACGTTTTGCTTTAACACTAAATGTTCTAAGTAGCGTTCGACTTCATTGTCCCCCATTGAGGCGGGATGGCGTTTATTATGAAAATGGATATAAGATGCAATCCATCTTAGGTAGGTATCTACGGTGCGTAATGAATACTGACGTACCAACATATAATCGGCTATATAATTTAAAAATGGGGAACGTGTTTTCATACTATTACCAATAATGGTGCTGTTTTTATATACAGCATAGTTGTGATGCACACATATTCAAGAAAATGAGCGGCGAGCGCATTTTGTCTTTTATTGAGAGTTTGAATGCTAATAAAAATTATATATAGCAATGTGTTAAGTTATTTGGTAAAAATGATTTATAAAATACATGAGCGTATCGTTGGCAGAAATATGCGCGATGAGCGCACTATTAAATTGTTAGCCCTCTTATCAAAGTTTGGTGTAAATGAAAAGATTACAGAGAAATCCTGAAAAATTTGAACCAATTGATCTTTTTAGTTCCATTGGTTTGCAGTATGACTATAACCTTCAGAATCCTAAGGATAGAGAAGATTTTATTCAAAAAGTTTCAGATTCTTTAACCTCTGCTCAGAATGACCAAAGAGTACTTTTTGGTAAAAGAGTCGAATCTTCTTTTCCGATGGTTTTAGGTGCTTTAGGTGAAATTTCATTTATTAAACAAGAAGACTCAGGGGCTAGCTTCTCCAATAGAAAGAATATTAAATTACCCGAGTATAGAGTAACTACTAATGACGGTGAACAGTACTTAGTTGAGGTGAAAAACTGTCACTCTTCTGACCTCAATTACGAGTACCCATTTAGAAAAGATTATTTGAGTGAACTTCAGACTTATTCAGAGATGAATAGAGTTCCTCTAAAATTGGCCATTTATTATTCTCAATATAACAAATGGGTATTGCTAGATCCTAGCTCATTAATAGAACAATCTATACGCTATGTGACAGACTTTCTTAACTCTATTTCCAAGAATGAAATGGGACTATTTGGTGACTTACTAATTGCTACATTACCAAAATTAGAATTTATTATAATCAATGATAATGAGAAAACTTCAGAAATATCAGATGATGGGCAAACCTTAATCGTCATTAAAAGTATAATGTTAAAATGTGGCGGGGTTGAGATAACTAATGATCTTGATAAAAATATTGCATTTTATTTAACTCGATACGGAGATTGGGTCGAATCTTCGGTTACACCGAGTGTTGTAGAAAATAAATTAGAATCAATTACCTTTACTTTCGAGCCCGAAGGACGGTCTGAGAACCAAGAATTTGAAATGGTTGGGTATCTAAGCTCAATGATTAGTTCAGCCTACCGTGAACGAACAATTCACGATGACAAAGTAATTTCAATTGATGCTAATGTAGATCCTGCGCAATTTAATATCGGTATTCCTACTGATTATAAAAGTACAGAATTACCTCTATGGAGGTTTAAGATTCAACCAAATTTTGATAACGAAATCAAAAGAAGCTTTCTACAAACAGAGGGCTAACAAGACCTTTAAACGGACAAAAAACAGTTTGCTGTTTTCACTTCGTTCAACATTTTAGCAAACAATTTGTTGCCGCTTAAGGTGGCGTTGGTATGACTCCCACTGTCAAGTTAAGCACACTGATCCTTGCTTCACTTTTTAAGCCATAATTACTTCAGCTCGAATTAGAGCGAGTTAATACATAGGATGAAGCAAGTAATTTCGTCGG
>NZ_JACJEO010000035.1:0-38725 GCF_014164115.1 Pseudoalteromonas sp. SG45-2 | reverse complement strand
GGTATTTGCTTAATGGTCGTTATGTCGGTTTTGGATATCGTAAAACCAGTAAGGGAGCAAACATGCAACGTATGGCTAATTGCCGTCGTTGAAACGATTAACGGTCAATGTCTGCTTTTCGCTCTTAGCTGCCACAAGAAAGTAATAGATCGCGTCTTTCTTTTTGTCTTTTAAAATAAATAATCCAAAGAAACTTACAACTCAGCTATATGATTCAATGTCTCAGGATGACGCTGCACAAGCTTTAACAATGTGATCACTTGCCCATTAGATGCGCTGCGTCCTTGTTCCCAGTTTTCGAGCGTTCTTGATGATGTATGCAAATACACCGCGCGACATATTAAATGTTTCTCGAATATTTACTATTTCATCAGGTGAGATAGCAAGGTCGTCGATATCATTTACTGAATGAGCACCTAACGTTAGCTTTCCTTGTGAATGCGCTTTAGCGTCCACAAGTGCTGTAGTTAATCCTGAAAATAAATCACGTTTGCTCATTGCGCCATACCTTTGAAAGCTATATTAATAATCTTGATATCATGCAGCAATATTTATTATTACTTGCTAATAAACTTACACATTCCGAGCCCTAAACCATCGCCATCGCGTTTTACATAACCATATTGTGTATAAAAGCTTTCTTTACCGTGAGCACTTAATAAACCTATAGTAGCGCCTTTAGAGCAAGTGTTGTTTAGATAGTTTTCAATGTGGGTCATAACTAAATGAGCTATACCTTGTTTTTGATAACTTGGCGCAACAATTACATCTTGAATATAAAAATACATTGCGCCATCACCGATTACTCTACCAGTGCCTATTAACTTATCAGTATCGTATACGGCAACCCAAAAAAGTGAGTTTTCAATGCTTGCTTTTAATGTTTTATCGTCAGGGTTCTGCCACTTTACTTGTGTACGTAAATTAGCAAACTCGTCCAGTGCTGGGGCTTCAAGTTCAACTTTATAAGCCATAATATCCCTTACTCACTTTTAAAGCACTTTACCCATAAACAAGCTATACGGATCTAGCTCATAATCACCAAATGGTTCGCACTCTTTAAAACCAAATTGGGCGTAGAGCTTTTGTGCGGGCAAAAATGCCTCTGCAGTTCCTGTTTCTAAGCTTAACTTTTTATAACCTCGCTGTGTTACTTCCCCAATAATGTGCGTAAGTAGCTTAGCCGCTATTCCTTGGCGTAAATAGTTGCTTGAGGTGCGCATTGATTTAATTTCGCCATGAGTGGCATCGAGCGCTTTTAATGCGCCAACACCCGCTAAATTATTATCAATCCATAAGCTATAAAAGATTATATCGGGCTGAGTGAGTTTGCTCACATCAAGTGCATGTACGCTCTCAACAGGTGAGTGCTTTAGCATATCGTTATGATGCGCATGTAGTAGTTTTATAACGTGTGGGTTTGAAAGCTCACCTATTCTAATATCCATTTATACCTCGTTTAATCCTAGAATTTAATGCTTTAGGGCTTTAATGAAAACCCTAAAGTAAGTGGCTCTATTTAGGCTGCTAGTTTCCATACTACAAACGCAACAGCAAAGCCTACTAAATACACTAAACCTAACCACGTTAAACTACGTAATAGCACGCTGTGCTTTATAGCAGGCTCTGAGCGCACAAGGCTAAAGTTAAGCCATGCAAATACAGGCGTTGTAACAAAAGAAAGCGTCATGGCAAACGTAAGCATGGGGCCAAGGGCTGATTTAAAAAATAAAATAACGGCCATACCGGCAAATGCTTGTAGTATTAACCAAATATTTAAGCTGTGTTTTGATTGCCCAAAGCCAAGTAGTTTATGAGATTCGTTAAGCGTACGGGCGTAGCCATCTAGCACGGTGAGTGTAGTGCCAAACATACATAAAAAGGCGATTGCTGATACAAGCGGCCTTGCCCACTCGCCTATTGTTAATGCGTACATATCAATAAGCTGCTTGGCAAACGCGACACCGCCGAGTTCTATACTACTGGTTTGCCCGTACTGCACTAATACACCTAAGCTAAAAAATACCAAGGCTAAGCCAGCTGTAAGCCAGTAACCTACGTTAAAATCGAACAAGCCTTGGCTTTTAGAAACTGTTTGCTGCGCTTGTTTTTCTTTTAGCCATAAAGAACTTAATGCAGATATTTCGATAGGTGCTGGCATCCAGCCCATTAAAGCCACCATAAAGCTAAGCATGGCAAGTTCATACGGTGAAGGGCCTACATAGTCAGCAGGTGCCATTGGACCATTATTAAACGCTATAGCAAGAGCAATTAAAGTCGCGAGTGTAAGCAGCCCCATAATGCCTTTAGCAACGTTATCGAGCGCTTTGAAGTGCCCAAGTAGTAATATAACTAAACATACACCCAGCAGCATCCAACAAAGTAAGGTTACTTCGATAACGACAGGTAAGGCGTAATGCAGTAAGCTTGCGGTAAGCAGTAATACGCCAGCGGTATTAACAACAGCGGCTACAATGTTTAAGCCAATAAAGCTGTAAAAATAAAACGGGCCTTTACTCTTATAGCCCTCCACTAGGCTATTTTTAGTCGCGAGTGTGTATTCCATACCAAAGCGAAAAAACGGATATTTTAAAACATTAACAACGAGGATAAGCCAAAATAGTTGCCAACCAAATATTGCTCCAGCTTGCGTAGATGCAACTAGGTGAGATCCGCCAATAGCGGCTGTTGCCATGAGTATTCCAGGTCCAAGCGCACCTAGTCGAGACTTCCATACTGCTTTTGTTGTGTGCATTAATTTCTCAAAATATGTGTGTTATACGCTGCTTTTATTAATTTTTTTGATTAATAAACTGCAAGAACGCATAACTTACCTAAATTACAGGCAATAAAAAAGAGCCATACGGCTCTTTTTTACAATACTTTGGAACTAAATTTTATTTAAGATCCATCTCTTGGATGATCTCGTGTGCAATTTCAGGCGTTGTACTTACAGGCTTTTCGTGTAAGTTTGCTTTTATCTGCCCTTTTCGATGTTTTAGTGCCGCATCGAGTTTTTTAGCTGCGCTTGCAATGGCTGGGTACATAACTTCGTTTTCCCCTTTTACCGATATGCGCGTGCCTTCGTAATTAGTGCTAATTTCAGCTTGGATTTTATGATGCTCTTTAGACAAAATAATATCGAGTGCAATAAGCGATGGAAAGTGGCTCTCGATTTTTGAAAATTTTTCGTTGATGTGCTCTCTAATAGAGTCAGTAACTTCAACATGGTGACCAGAAAGATTAATTTTCATAGGGTATCCTTTTATTTGTTACCTCATAAATAGTATTGGGGGCTATTTAGATTAACACAAGGAAAAAAGAGAGATATTTGAGGTTTATTTGCGGTTTTTGGTGATTTAAATCATGCGTTGTGCAAAGTTTATGCAAAGCCCATAGTGCATGGGCTTTCAGACGTCTAGCTGTATTGATTAATCTGTGTACGAACAACAGTAGTCAGCAAAATCAGATACTTTTACTTTAAAGCTTACATTTGCATCAACATTAAACGATTCACCTGCGTTAAATGTTTTCCACTCACTTGCCCCTGGTAATAAAATATCCCATTGGCCAGCTAAAAGCTCCATGCATTCTTTTTGGTTTGTATCAAAAACAAACTCACCAGGTTGCATAAAGCCTAAAGTTTTCGCTTCTCCATCACCTAAAATAACGGTACGGCTCGACACTTTTCCGTCAAAATATACATTGGCTTTTTTTACTACACTTACGTTATCGAACTTTGGCATTTTTAGCTCCTGCTATTAATTTAAGATTGTTATTTATAAATTTTATCGCACTACCTTGCCTGATAGCTTACTTTCTTGCAAGGAAAGCAGCATTGTTCAAGGTGAAGTTGCTTCATGTTAGGGCATAAAAAAACCCGCAACATGTGCGGGTTTTTCAATTACTTACTTTATTTAATCAAAGCGATTAAAAAAGCTCGTTTGCTTTGCTTACAATGTTTGCCACTGTAAAACCAAAGTGCTCAAACAGCTCACCAGCAGGTGCCGACTCACCAAAGGTAGTCATACCTACTACTGCGCCATTTAGACCTACGTACTTGTACCAGTAGTCAGCAATACCTGCTTCTACTGCTACGCGGCGTGTAACAGATGCCGGTAATACGCTTTCTTTATACTCTGCGCTTTGATCTTCAAAGGCATCAGTACATGGCATAGATACAACACGTACCTTTTTACCTTGGCTGCGTAGCTCAGTTGCTGAATCTTGTGCTAGTTGCACTTCAGAGCCTGTCGCAATGAAAATAATTTCAGGGTTGCCGTCACAGCTAAGGATGTAACCACCCTTTTTAACATCGCTTAATTGCTGTGCGTCACGCGCTTGTTGCTCAAGACCTTGGCGAGTAAAGATTAACGATGTAGGACCGTCTTTACGCTCAATAGCTTGTTGCCATGCAATTGCCGACTCAACTTGGTCACATGGGCGCCAGTTGTATAAGTTAGGCGTTAAACGCATGCTTGCAATTTGCTCTACTGGTTGGTGAGTTGGACCATCTTCACCTAAACCGATTGAATCGTGCGTGTATACAAAAATGCTTGGTTGCTTCATTAATGCAGCCATACGTACGGCATTTTTTGCATATTCAACAAACATTAAGAACGTAGCACCGTAAGGAATAAAGCCTTTATGAAGGGCAATACCATTCATAATTGCCGACATACCAAACTCACGTACACCGTAGTAAATGTAGTTACCGCTTGCATCGTCGTGTGTTAAACCTTTAGAGCCATCCCAAATTGTTAAGTTTGAGCCTGCTAAATCGGCTGAGCCACCCATAAATTCTGGTAATAACGGACCAAATGCGTTTAATGCATTTTGCGATGCTTTACGAGACGCTGGGTTTGCAGGGTTTGCTTGTAATTGCTCAATGTACGCTTGAGATTTTTCAGCCCAATCGCCAGGCAGTTCGTTATTAATACGACGCTTATATTCAGCTGCAAGCTCTGGGTATGCTTTTGCGTATGCTGCAAATTTTTCGTCCCAGCTTGATTCAAGCTGCTGACCTTTTTCTTTGCTATCCCATTGTGCGTAAATATCATCAGGAATTTCGAACGCATCGCCAGTCCAACCTAAGAATTCGCGAGACGCTTTAATTTCGTCATCACCTAGTGGTGCACCGTGACAATCGTGGCTACCAGATTTATTAGGTGAGCCGTAACCAATAATTGTTTTACAACAAATTAGTGATGGTTTATCGGTAACACTTTTAGCTTCTGCAATTGCAGCACTTATAGCATCGCTGTCGTGGCCATCAACACCACTAATTACATGCCAACCGTATGCTTTAAAGCGAGCTGGCGTGTCATCTGTAAACCAACCTTCTACTTCACCATCGATTGAGATGCCGTTGTCATCCCAAAATGCAACAAGTTTACCAAGACCTAATGTGCCTGCAAGTGAACCAGCTTCATGAGAAATACCTTCCATAAGGCAGCCATCGCCCATAAATGCATAGGTAAAGTGATCAACAATATCGTGACCTTCACGGTTAAACTGTGCAGCTAGCGCTTTTTCAGCAATTGCCATACCTACGGCATTTGTGATCCCTTGACCTAATGGACCCGTAGTAGTTTCGATTCCTGGTGCATAGCCATATTCAGGGTGACCTGGTGTTTTAGAATGCATTTGACGGAAGTTTTTAATTTCGTCCAGTGGTAAGTCGTAACCACTTAGATGCAATAGAGAATAGATAAGCATTGAACCGTGGCCGTTTGAAAGAATAAATCTGTCACGGTCAGCCCACTCTGGATTTGTTGGGTTGTGTTTTAGATAATCGCGCCATAATACTTCTGCGATATCAGCCATGCCCATAGGGGCTCCAGGGTGACCAGATTTGGCCTTTTGTACTGCGTCCATTGACAAGACGCGAATAGCATTTGCAAGTTCTTTGCGAGATGGCATGAATTCTCCTACCTTTATGTGTATTTGCGCGGGTATTTATGTGTTTGTTTATGCACCCAAGTAACTTGGGTTTGTTTATATCGACCATTCTTACTTATTGTGGGGGCTGTGTGCAATTAAAAACCCTATAAAAGTGAGGCATTATGAATATTTTTTAAGACCAAAAAGTTATTAGTAATTTTATTTAGACGTCTAGGCGTAAAAACACTATGCAAGGTGTTTTGTTTTCGATAAAATACGCCCCTTAATTTTTTAGCGCTAATACCGACGTTTGTGAAGCGCAATATTTGTGAGCAGAATTACAATGGCAAAACATTTATTTACTTCTGAATCAGTTTCTGAAGGTCATCCGGATAAAATCGCCGATCAAATCTCTGATGCGGTACTTGATGCTATCCTAGAGCAAGACTCTCATGCCCGTGTTGCGTGCGAAACTTACGTAAAAACAGGTATGGTTATGGTTGGTGGTGAAATCACTACTAGCGCATGGGTTGATATTGAAGAAATTACACGTAAAACAGTACGTGAAATTGGCTACACGCATTCAGACATGGGTTTCGATGCAGATTCATGTGCAATTTTAAACACTATTGGTAAACAGTCTCCTGACATTAACCAAGGTGTTGACCGTACTAGCCCAGAAGAACAAGGTGCTGGCGACCAAGGTCTTATGTTTGGTTACGCATGTAACGAAACAGAAGTACTAATGCCTGCGCCAATTACTTACTCACACCGTTTAGTACAGCGCCAAGCGCAAGTACGTAAAAGCGGCGAGCTTAACTGGTTACGTCCAGATGCAAAATCTCAAGTTACTTTTGCATACGAAAATGGTAAGCCAGTAGGTATTGATGCAGTAGTACTATCTACTCAGCACAGCGAAGACATTTCGCAAAAAGATTTAGTAGAAGCGGTGATGGAGACTATCATCAAGCCGGTACTTCCTGCAGAGCTTATTACAAGCGCGACTAAATTTTTCATTAACCCAACGGGTCGCTTTGTAATTGGCGGACCAATGGGCGATTGTGGTTTAACAGGTCGTAAAATCATCGTTGATACATACGGTGGTATGGCTCGTCACGGTGGTGGTGCTTTCTCTGGTAAAGATCCATCTAAAGTTGACCGCTCAGCTGCATACGCTGCACGTTACGTTGCTAAAAACGTAGTTGCGGCTGGCCTTGCTGATAAATGTGAATTACAAGTTTCTTACGCAATCGGTGTTGCAGAGCCTACATCTATCAGCGTTGAAACGTTTGGTACAAGCAAGTTAGAAGAAAGCCGTTTAATCGAACTTATTCGTGAACACTTTGACCTGCGCCCTTACGGCTTAATTCAAATGCTTGATTTAGAGCGCCCTATCTACCTTCCTACAGCGGCTTACGGCCACTTTGGTCGTGACGAATTCCCTTGGGAACGTACAGATAAAGCTGATGCACTTCGTGCAGCTGCTGGCCTTTAAGCTAAAAATGTTGAAGTAAATTAAAAACGGCCCTTAATAGGGCCGTTTTTGTATCTAAAACTTATCAGTTACATTGTTTGTAGTACGTCTACAAAATAACTATAAAATCAACCTCGAATTCTTTTGTACTTTAGGTATATACTCATTTCATTATAAAAGCTTTAGGGATAGTTAAATGGCCGATAACTTTCGCGTTATATTTGCAGGACTTGCCGATAACGTTGACATAAAAACAGCGTGCGCAAACTTAGCTGCAAAATTAAAAACGTCAGATGAAAAAGTAGCTCTTTTTTTTAAAGGTAAGCCGCTGTTTGCGCCAAGCGATAAAGACAAAGCGTTAAAACAGACTAAGTTATTAGCAAGCCTAGGTATTAAAAGTAAGCTGCAAGCTGTTTCAAATGCGATTCAAAATAGCTCCCCCGCAGCTGCAAATAACAACCAACGTGATGAACGTATTTTTGATGCACTTGATTACATCACTAGTAGCTTAATACGCCTTGAAGAAAAGCTAGATGAGCTAGAGCAACGCCTTCCTGAAGCTCAATTAAATACACCAGACGAAAGTGTAGACGAATGGCAAAATGACGACCTAATGCTAGATGAGGATTTAGCTACTCCTAAAAAACGCAGTAACTTACTTTTATATTCATTGATTGCAACTGCCACCATTTTGCTAGTTGTACTTGCTGTTTTTTTAATTTTTCCCGATTTATTCTCTTTTTAAAAATGGCTAATTAGTTTAATGAGCAATGAACGCGCACAAATAAGAGCTGAAATTCGTAACACCCGTAAAAACTTGTCAAATAATCAGCAAATAATTGCTGCGCAATCGCTAAAAATGAATTTTATTCAACACTTAAAAAGCGAAAACATAACGAATTCAAAGCATATTGCCATTTATTTAAGTAACGACGGAGAACTAGACACTTCATTGTTAATTAAAGAATTATGGAACTTAAACCATGCTGTTTATCTACCTATAATACACCCATTCAATGGCGCTAATTTACTATTTCAGCGCTATGAGAAAAACTCACCCATGAGGGCAAATCGCTATGGTATCTTGGAGCCTAAGCTGAACTGCTCTCAAATATGCCCATTACCAGCGCTTGATTACCTCCTTATGCCATTAGTGGCATTTGATAAACAAGGTAATCGCCTAGGAATGGGAGGTGGGTTTTACGACCGGACATTGGCACGTTTACATGAACAAAATTGGCAAAAACCGCAACTAATTGGCCTTGCACATGAATGCCAAAAAGTTGATGCTCTACCAATCGAGTCATGGGACGTACCACTTGAAACCATTATCACCCCAGATAAAACATACTGTTGGTAACATTTAATTTTGGTTACTAGCCGCATATTTCTGACATACATGAGCACAAAGCAATGACACAAGACGAATTAAAAAAAGCAGCTGCCTGGGCAGCACTCGAGTTTGTAAAAGAAAACACCATTGTAGGTGTCGGTACAGGCTCTACTGTTAATCACTTTATTGATGCCCTTGGCTCAGTAAAGGACACTATTGTAGGCGCTGTATCAAGCTCAGAAGCGTCAACTGCACGTTTGGAAGCGTTAGGTATTGAAGTTTTTGAACTTAATAACGTTGATGCTTTAGATGTATACGTTGACGGCGCTGACGAAATAAACGCTCAAAACGAAATGATTAAAGGCGGCGGCGCAGCGCTAACACGTGAAAAAATAGTAGCAGCAGTTGCAAAACAGTTTGTGTGTATTGTTGATGACACAAAGCTGGTAGATACATTGGGCGACTTCCCGCTTCCGGTAGAAGTTATTCCAATGGCGCGCAGCTACGTTGCACGAGAATTATTAAAACTTGGTGGTGACCCTGTTTATCGCCAAGGCGTAGTTACCGATAATGGTAACGTTATATTAGATGTATTTAACTTAAAAATTACCAATGCCAAACAACTTGAAACACAAATCAATTCAATTGTTGGCGTAGTTACCAACGGCCTATTTGCGATGCGAGGTGCTGATAAAGTGATTATCGGTACCAAAAATGGGCCACAAATTAAATAGGATGAGGTTATGAGTAAGGTATCGTTAGCAAAAGACAAAATTAAAATTCTCTTGCTTGAAGGTGTTCACCAAAGCGCTGTTGAAACGCTAAAACGTAACGGTTACAGCAATATCGACTACGTTAAAACATCCTTACCTGAGGACGAGCTTAAAGAGCGCATTAAAGATGTTCACTTTGTAGGGCTTCGTTCTCGTACTCATATTAACCAAGCTGTATTAGACTCAGCTGAAAAGCTAGTTGCTATTGGTTGTTTTTGTATTGGTACAAACCAAGTTGATTTAGATGCAGCACGCGAACGTGGTATTGCTGTATTTAACGCTCCATTTTCTAATACTCGTTCAGTTGCTGAACTTGTACTTGGCGAAATTCTACTTTTATTACGTGGTATTCCAGAGCGTAATGCAGCGGCTCATCGTGGTGGCTGGTTAAAAACAGCAAATGGTTCGTTTGAAGCACGTGGTAAAACATTAGGTATTATTGGCTACGGTCACATTGGTACTCAGCTAGGTATTATGGCTGAAAATATCGGTATGAACGTGGAGTTTTACGATATCGAAGATAAGTTATCACTGGGCAATGCAACACAAGTTCATAACCTTACTCAGCTGTTACAACGCTCTGATATTATTAGCTTACATGTACCAGAAACACCGCAAACTAAAAACCTTATTGGTACAGCAGAACTTGCAGTTATGAAGCAGGGGTCTATTTTGATCAATGCATCACGCGGAACTGTTGTTGATATTGATGCTCTTGCAGAAGCGCTTACAGAGAAAAAACTAAGTGGTGCAGCAATCGATGTGTTCCCTACTGAGCCAAAATCTAACGATGAAGAATTTGTATCGCCACTGCGCCAATTCGACAATGTTATTTTAACGCCGCACATTGGTGGTTCTACACAAGAAGCGCAAGAAAACATTGGTATTGAAGTAGCGGGTAAATTGGCTAAATATTCAGATAATGGCTCAACTATTACTGCGGTTAACTTCCCTGAAGTATCGCTACCTGAGCTTGCTAATCGTAGCCGTTTATTACACGTACACCACAACCGCCCAGGTGTACTAACGCAAATTAACCAAGCGTTTGCACAGCACGGTATTAATATTGCTGCGCAATACCTACAAACAGACGCATCTATTGGTTATGTAGTTATTGATGTTGATACAGATCAATCTGAAGTAGCACTTAAAGAACTGAGCGCTGTTGAGGGTACAATTAGAGCACGTATTTTACATTAACCATTCTTTGATATTAAAAAAGGGTCCTTATGGACCCTTTTTTGTATTTAGATTACATATACTTTCTCAAGTATTTTTTGAATACCGGATCTGTTGCAGCCAACTCTTTTTGCTCAGCTAATATCTCTTTTAAAATAGCGCCTGAGGTAAGCGGGTTAGCAAGAACCACTCTAAATACAACCGTTGGTTGATTGTCGTATTTAGAAGGCGTTAAGCGTGTACGTGATACAAATGAGCGACCAGACTCGCGTTGACGCTTTTGCATACTGGCAGTAAAACGGTTCAGTGAAGCAAAAATATCTAACCGAGTTGCAGCATCTGCATCGGCTATTGCTTGTTTAATTTGCTTAGGTACATAACGATACGTTAATAAGCACAACTCAGGCTCCGAAATAAGCTCAAAGTCTTCATCAGCCTTAATTAAATCAGCAAAGTAATGTGCTTTTTTGATGCTTCGATCAATCAGCATTTCGTAACCTTTACGACCAATAACACGTAAGCAAGCATGTACTAACATTGCCATACCAGGTCGGCTGCCTTCAAGCGTGTGGCTACCTAAGTCTTTTGAACCTTTACGTAATATATACTCAGCGTGATGTTCTATTGCATCAGTTGCAGCGGGGTCTTTAAATAAAACCAAACCCGCTCCCATTGGTACATACATTTGTTTATGTGCATCGATGGTAATTGAATCTGCTCGCTCAATCCCTTTTAGTAAAGGACGGTGCGTACTCGATAAAAGGGTCGCTCCCCCCCATGCTGCATCTACATGAAAATGGCAGTTAATGTCTTGTGCTAAGTCGGCCATTTCATCAAGTGGGTCAATATTACCGGTTTCGGTTGTCCCCGCGACCCCAATAATCGCCATTACTTTAATACCTTGCGCTTCAAGCTCACGTGCTTTTTCGCGCATAGCTGTTACATCGACTTTATTATTTTCACAGGTTTTAATACCAATTAAGTTATCGCGACCAATGCCGAGTAAATCAACCGATTTACCTAACGAGTAATGCCCGCGTTCTGATATTAATACCGCTAAACCTTTATAACCGTAATGCAGCATACCAGCAATTAAGCCTTGTGCACCTATACCTCTAAAATCGCCATCAGGTTTTAATAAGCGGTTTCGCGCAATCCAAAGCGCAGTAATATTAGCAACCGTACCACCAGAGCAAAATGCACCTAATGAGGTTTTAGCACTGTGCATCCATTTAGAATAAAATGAGTCTTCTTGCCCATAAGCTAAATGATGCATCATCCCAAGCACTTGACGCTCAAGAGGCGTAAACGCTTTAGATGTTTCTATTTTTACTAGATTTTGATTTAGCCCTACCATCAATTTTGACAGCGGCAATAAAAAGTGCGGCAAGGCAGAGGTCATGTGACCAATAAAACTAGGCGCAGCTGTATGCACAGAATGTGCAACAAGCTGCTCCATTATGTCTTGGGCATAAGCAGAGACAAACGTTGGATCTTCTGGGATCACTGCCGATTGAAAATCTTTTTCTATTTCATGTAATGGTTTTTCAATTGCCGCTATATTTTCGTTTAGAAAACCTGCTAAATTACTCGAAATTTCAAGCTCGATTTTGCTTAAAGTTGAGTCTGGCGCTTCAGGTACAGTAAATATACGCTTAAGGCTTTCTTTAGAGGCGACGGCACAACGCTTTTGATCCATCTTAATACCTAGTGTGTGTAGCTAAAACACGCGCTTACCCATCAAAAATGCCTACTTATTAGGACATTTGGAGCAATCGTGTTTCTTTAAAAATTGCGCTAACTTTACTGCAATATAACTAAAATGTCTCGTTTAAACCTATAAAAGCAATCAAAGCGATGACAAAAAAATGATAATTTAGGGTCTATTTATCTTTCAAGGTTAAATTTGCAGCAGCCTTTTGGTATTTAGGCAAGGCAGCGCCTATGTAGTGTGGTTATTCCCCATAAATAGGCGATAACGTAGCATTAATGCCAAACAGGCGCTGCCCAAAGGGTTCTGCCTAGGGTCTATTTACTCTTTGTTGCTCGGTTTTTACTTAGACCACTAGGTTACAAATCTCGCGCCGCGATTAAATCGCCCCTAGTTTGAACAAATTATAATCCGCAAAGATAAACAGACCCTAATTAAAACTCTACCAAACCTAATTATTTATTGGGCATTTACTTATTTTGGGTATAATAAATTTGATAACAAAAAAGGGACACATATGCCAGAAGGAAGAGTCAAAGTTAGTTGGATAGTGGCAGGCTTTAGCTTGTTTTTAATAAGCTTGCTAACCTACGTTTACTACACTTACCAAACCACGCGTGCTGAAATAATGCAGTCGGTTGATAATCGCTTACTTAATGCCGCCACCAGCGTTAAACATATTTTAGGTGACGATTATTTAAGTGGGGTTAATCAAGGCGATAATATAAGTTTTTCTTACTATCAAGATAAAAGTAAACAACTCTCTGAGTTTGCTCAAGCACTTGATATTGCTTATGTCTATTCAATGATTTTAAAAGACGGTAAGGTGCTTTTTAGCTCATCAAGCTACACGCAAGACGATCAGAATAATGGCAAGGTAACTCAATTTTTAGATCTCTACCCTGAAGCTACCGATGCAAATATAAGTGCTTTTTATTCAACAGAGCCAGTATTTGAAATATCGAGCGATCAGTGGGGCCACTTTAAAACAATTTTTATTCCTTACGTTGACCCAATCAACGGCAATGCCTATTTAACGGGTGCCGATATAACTATTTATGACTTAAACGAGAAACTTAAAGAAAGCGTATCAAAAGCTGCTGCAATGGCTAGCTTCTTCTTTTTTATCGCGATACTCGTTGCCGCCATATATATTTATTTACTAAAACGGTCTTTAGCAACTGACTCAAGTACTGGTTTTTCAAATCATATTGCACTTGAGTACTTTATTAAAAAAAGTAATGCACATCACATGCAATTAGCCGTCATTTGGGTTAATGAAATAGAAGATATAAACAGTTTTTATGGCACTGAAGTGGGTGACAAGGTAATGAAAAACTTACTTATTCACTTTAAACTTAGAAGCTCTACGCATTGCCATATATACAGACTAGCAACAAATAAAATAGTATTACTCGCGCCTAAGGAAATGAGTAATGACGAATTTACCGACCTCGTAAAAACATATAACTTTAATACACCGGTATTAACTGACCCTTTTATCTACATAACCCTATGTGCAGGTATTGCCAGTGGTAATAAATCGCTACTACTTGAAAACGCTCATATAGCAGCGCTGCAAGCTAAACAAGGCAGGCATAGTGTAGTTAACTACTCAAAAGCGCTACACGATGTAAAAACGCAATATCAATACAATGTAGAAATGGCTAAAGAAGTGCGAGAAGCGTTTGATAACAATCGTATAGTACCTTACTTTCAACCCATTATTGACACAAATACCAATAAGGTCGTTCAATACGAATGTTTAGCTCGAATGGTAACAGCGCAAGGGGAAGTATTAAAACCTGATGCATTTTTAAATGTTGTTACCCGCTCAAGAATGGACGGAATACTTACCCGTACTATATTTTCACAATGTGTTAGTCGCTTTAGAAAAACCGATATTTGCTGGAGTTTAAATATAACAGCACAAGATATGCTCGACCCTAATTTAAGTGAGTTTATTGCGGACGAACTTAAGCGCTACCCGCATCCTGGTAATATCACATTAGAGCTTTTAGAAACCCAAGCTATTGCCAACTTCTCTGAAGTAAAAGCATTTATTGGCATGGTTAAAACAAAAGGCGTTAAGGTTATTATTGATGACTTTGGTAGTGGTTATTCAAATATATCAAACGTACTTAAGCTTGAAGTAGATGGTATTAAATTAGATGGCGCACTAATAAAGCAAATAGTGAATGACAAAGATATCTACTTGTTTATTGAGCATATAGCCAGCTTTGCTAATCAACTTGGTTTACAATTAATGGCAGAATCGGTAGAAAATACAACCATAGTAACCGCACTTAAAAAGGCGAATGTGACACTAATGCAAGGCAATTATTTTGCCCACCCAGTGCCACATGTTAATACGGTTACAGAAGAATTAGCACTTTGACTTACTTTAACCAGGGCGTGTTGATCTTTGTGGATTGAAATTTGTTCAATCTAGGGGCGATTAAATCGCGGCGCGAGGTTTGTAACCTAGTGGGCTAAGTAAAAACTGAGCAACAAAGAGTTAATCGTCCCTAGAAAGAACCCAAAGGGCAGCACATGTTTGGTCTTTATGCTGCGTTATCGCCTATTTATGGGGAATAACCACACTACATAGGCTCCGCCTTGCCTAAAAACCAAACATGCTGCTGCAAAATCAATCACGAAAGGTCAACACGCCCTAGGTAAGTTTATAACGAGTCGGTGGCTTTGCTGGCCACTGGCCCAGTATTTACGCTCAAAAGGCGTAATTGCATCGTCTGACTCATAAAGTGTTACATCGCAAGGGTTGCCTGTTAATTCAAGCGCCCGAGCAAACTCCTTAACGTAAATATCCCAATTGCTGCGCACTTCTAATTTTCCACCTAACTTAACGATAAATGGAAAAATAGCTGCGCCATGCCAGCGCCTACGAATATGCTTAGATTTAGGCCACGGGTTTGGATACAACAAATAATGGTGCGTAGGTTGCCAATTGGCGGCTACCGCTAAACGCCAAAAGTCATTTAAATCTGCTTGCACTAAGATGTACTGACCACTGTCGGTTTGCTTATATTCAACATCATGCTTATCTAATCGGTGCGAAGATTTATCAATTCCAACTATAAGTGCATCAGGGTGGCGCTTAGCTAAGTTAGCTGAGCTTTCACCCACGCCACAACACGAGTCCAAAATAAGCGGGCCACTAAAGGCTTGTACTTTAGCATTAACCTCGTCAAATGCAGTTTGCGTATGCGCTGCTATTGGCTTTTTAAATTCAGCATCTAAGTGCTTATTTACTATTTCATCAAGCTTTTCGTGAATACCCGCTTGATTAGATACAATACTACGTGAATTTGCATCACTCATTAGTGTCTTAGCCCCACACCTTTTTTAATTAAAGTTAGCGCTAAAGTAAATAACACCGTAATAAACACCAAAATAACACCTAGCGCTACACTTAAATCAACATCCGACACACCTAAAAAGCCATAGCGAAATGCATTTACCATGTAAATAATAGGATTTATTTGCGATACGTTTTGCCAAAATTCTGGCAATAACGTTATTGAATAAAATACACCGCCTAAGTAAGTTAATGGCGTTAGTATAAAGGTGGGAATAATGCTTATATCGTCAAAGCTATTTGCGTAAATTGCATTAATTAAACCACCTAAAGCAAACACAGCTGAGGTTAAAATAACGGTCGCCATAATTACAAAAATATTATGAATTTGAATATCAACAAATAACAACGATACACAAGTAACTATAAAGCCCACCATAATACCGCGCGTCATACCGCCGCCCATATAACCCAGTACAATGATGTAATTAGGCACAGGTGCAACTAAAAGCTCTTCAATGCTTTTTTGAAATTTTGTTGAGTAAAAACTAGAGGCTACGTTGGAATAGGAATTAGTAATAACCGACATCATTATAAGGCCAGGTACAATAAACTCCATATAACTAAAGCCGCCCATATCACCAATACGTGAACCAATTAAGTTACCAAAAATAACAAAATATAAGCTCATCGTAATTGCTGGCGGCACTAAGGTTTGTACCCAGATACGTAAAAAACGAATACACTCTTTAATCCATAAACTCTTTAAGGCTACGCCATATTTA
This sequence comes from Pseudoalteromonas sp. SG45-2, assembly GCF_014164115.1. Classification (NCBI taxonomy): domain Bacteria; kingdom Pseudomonadati; phylum Pseudomonadota; class Gammaproteobacteria; order Alteromonadales; family Pseudoalteromonadaceae; genus Pseudoalteromonas; species Pseudoalteromonas sp. SG45-2. The sequence goes on along the minus strand of NZ_JACJEO010000035.1, from coordinate 22,268 downwards.
AACATTTATTCGCCCCGCCCTTGCTCTAGTAATCCTACAAATAACTCTTCTAGTCTGTTTGCTTTATTTCGCATACTCAATACTGTATTTCCTTGGGTTGTTAATGCGCTAAATACCGCATTTAAGCCCTGTGATTTAGCGACTTCTACTTCAACAGTATGATCGTCCGTCATCGTAAACTTATAACCTTCAAGCGTGACAGGGTTTGCTGGCATTTTTAAATCTAAAATAAAGGTTTCTTTATCAAGTTTTGCAAGCAGTGCTTTAATGGTGGTGTTTTCAACAATTCGACCAGAATCAATAATCGCTATGTTTTTACACAGTAACTCAGCTTCTTCAAGGTAGTGTGTGGTTAAAATAATAGTAACGCCTTGCTCATTTATTTGGCGTAAAAAATCCCACATTGAACGACGAAGTTCAATGTCTACACCCGCTGTTGGCTCATCAAGTATAAGTAATTTTGGCTCGTGCATAAGGGCGCGTGCAATCATTAATCGACGTTTCATTCCGCCTGAAAGCGTACGTGCTTGCTTGTCTTTTTTCTCTAACAAACCCAGCTGCGCTAAATATTTATCAGCACGTTTATGGGCTTCACCACGTGGCACACCATAATAACCGGCTTGGTTAACCAGTATTTGGCTAAGCGTTTCAAACTGGCTAAAGTTAAACTCTTGCGGCACTAGGCCTAAATGCGCTTTTGCAGCTTCTAAATCAGTATCAATATCACAGCCAAAAACTTCTACTTTGCCTTTTGTTTTATTAACAAGTGACGAAATAACACCAATAGTGGTTGATTTACCGGCTCCATTTGGACCAAGCAAAGCGAAAAAATCGCCCTCTTCAACTTGTAAATCAACGCCTTTAATTGCCTCAACACCATTTTTATAAACCTTGGTAAGGCCTTCTATATTTAAAGCAATATTTTGCTTATTCATTACTTACCCTCACCATAACCCCAACGTTTTGTTAGGTTATGCTCAATATTTAAATGATCTAAAATTCTCGCCACCATAAAATCAACTAAGTCTTCGATACTTTGTGGCTTATGATAAAAACCAGGGGCGGCTGGCATAATTGTTACCCCTAAACGAGATAACTTAAGCATGTTTTCTAAATGAATTTCGTTAAATGGTGTTTCGCGAGGCACTAAAATGAGCTGTCCGCGTTCTTTAATTACCACATCAGCGGCGCGTTCTAATAAATTATCAGACGCCCCCACTGCAATTGCAGAAACCGATCCGGCACTACATGGGCATACTACCATTTTTTTAGGAGCAGCAGAGCCCGAAGCCACAGGACTAAACCAGTTATCTTTACCGTATACTTTTAGTTGTTCAGGTTTGGCATTAAACAGCGTACTTAACTGCTCTGTGGCTTTATCTTCATTTCCAGAGAGCTTAATATTTGATTCTGTATCAAGCACCACGCGTGCTGCACTTGAAATGAGAACGTAGACCTGAAATTGCTGCTCTAGTAATACTTCAAGTAACCTAAGCCCATAAGGCGCACCCGATGCACCACTAAAAGCGAGCGTAATTCTATCTTTAAATTGCACACTATTCTCCGCTGTATTTATCAGCTAAGCCATCAACAAGGTGTTGATGAAGGCCATTAAAGCCGCCATTGCTCATAATTAAAATATGCTGATTAGGCTCAATATTTTCAAGCACCGTATCAATAATTGTTTGCGTGCTGCTAAAGCACTGCATGCCTGCTTTATCTGCTTGCTCTTTTAGCGACCAATTTAGATTCTCTGGTTCAAAAAGGAGTACGTTGTCAGCATCACGCAGTGAATCTAATAATGTATATTGGTGCACGCCCATTTTCATGGTGTTTGAGCGCGGCTCTAAAATAGCGATAATTTTTTCATCGCCTACTTTTGCGCGCAATCCTGCAAGCGTAGTTTTAATTGCTGTTGGGTGATGCGCAAAGTCGTCATACACTTTAATATTATTTATATCCGCTTTTAGCTCCATACGCCTTTTAGGGCTAATAAATTCTCCTAACGCATCAATACTATGATCAACAGCTATACCCACATGGCGCGCTGCTGCGATAGTCATAATCGCATTTTTAACGTTATGCTCGCCTATTGCTTGCCAACAGACAGTGCCCTGCTTTTCGCCATTAAGTAATACATTAAACTCACTTCCATCGGCTTTTATTAATTCATAGCTCCAATCATCGCCTAGCGTTTCGCTTTCGCTCCAAAGCCCTTGTGCTATTACGTCATTAAGCGCTACGTCTTGCTTTGGCCAAATTACCTTGCCGCTTTGAGGTAATGTACGCATTAAGTGATGAAATTGTTTTTTTATTGCGTTTAAATCTTCAAAAATATCAGCGTGATCGAATTCAAGATTATTTAAGATAAGTGTACGCGGGAGGTAATGCACAAACTTACTGCGCTTATCAAAAAAAGCAGTGTCGTATTCATCTGCTTCAATAACAAAAAAAGGCGTTTCACCCACTTTTGCCGATACACCAAAATTTTGCACTATGCCGCCAATTAAAAACCCTGGTTTTAAACCTGCGTACTCTAACACCCACGCAAGCATACTTGCTGTGGTTGTTTTACCATGCGTACCAGCAACCGCAAGTACCCAAGAATCTTGCAGTAAGTTATGCTTAAGCCATTCAGGGCCAGATGTATAAGGCAGGCCTTTATCAAGCACATATTCAACACACGGGTTACCACGGCTCATTGCATTACCAATAACGACCATATCTGGCTTTGGCTCTAATTGAGATACGTCGTAGCCTTGAGTCAGTTCAATGCCAAGCTCTTCAAGTTGCGTACTCATTGGTGGGTAAACGTTCTGATCAGAACCCGTTACTTTATGACCCAACGATTTAGCAATGGCTGCAATACCGCCCATAAACGTGCCACAAATGCCCAAAATATGTATATGCATATACTTTCCTTAAATCGTATGCTCACTTTACAGCTATGCAAAGTTTAATGGCGCTATAATGCCAAAATTCATGCTTAGTTACCATTGCGAGTAAGCATTTCACTCGTGCCAAAATGACCACTTGATAATAAAAAAGCCTTCTTAATTAGAAGGCTTTTTTATTAGTCATTATTTGCTACATCATTAAAAATACTATCAAACCTATACCGAGCAATAAACGATATATCACAAATGGCAACATGCCCATTCGCTCTATTACTTTTAAAAACATAAATATACATGCATAAGCCGATAAGAACGATAGCACCACACCTAGTAATAATGTATTCCAATCAACCACATGGTCACCCAAAGCAAGCTCTGCAGTATAATAAAGCCCCATCATAGAAATAATTGGAATTGCCAGTAAGAACGAAAAACGCGCTGCGCTTTGCTTATTCATTCCAAGCATTAAACCAGCAGTCATCGTGATACCTGAGCGAGAAGTTCCCGGGATCATTGCAACAGCTTGTGCAAAACCAATAATAAGTGCTGTTTTCCAATTAAGCTGATAAATAGTTTTAATTTGCTTACCTTTTGCATCCGCGTACCAAAGCAATAAACCAAACACAATTGTGGTAGTAGCAATTACCCAAGCGCTTCGTAGGTACAACTCTATAAAGTCTTTTAAAAGTAAGCCTAAAATAGCGGCAGGCACAGTGCCTAAAATTATCCACCAACCTAGCTTACTATCATCACTAGTACCCTGTGCTCCAAAGGATTTAAACCACGCACTGAGTATGTCGACGACCTCTTTGCGAAAATAAATAACAACGGCAATTAAAGTACCAACATGTACTGCCACGTCAAACGCAAGCCCTTGATCTTCCCAGCCTAAAATTTGCGATGGGAGAATTAAGTGCGCAGAACTAGAAATTGGTAAAAACTCAGTAAATCCCTGTATGAGGGCTAAAATAATTATTTCGATGATACTCATGGGTTAGAAAACTCCACCTTCCATAGCTTTTGTTGAGGGTTATTATATTCATTCCATAACTGCGCAATCGTTTGTTTAGCTACAGGATGATAGAAATCTGGGGCAACCTCGCTAAGAGGTTGTAATACAAATGCGTTTTTAGTTATTTCATCTCGTGGTAATTGTGCTGGAGAAGCGCAAATTACATCATCATAAAATAGTAAATCTAAATCGAGCGTTCGTGGACTAAACTTTTTATCGTTCGCTGTGCGTCCATTATCACGCTCTATTTGTTTTAATAAAGCGCATACATCAACAAGCGACATATCAGTTGTAGCGCCAACGACTGAATTATAAAAATTATTGCCAGCAAACCCTACTGCTTCACTTTCAAAAACAGACGAGTGTACAATATGTTCAAAGTGCTGCTTAAGTGCAATTAATGCACATTGTATATAATGCGCTTTATTTATATTTGACCCTAGGCTGATATAAATTTGAGCCATTTAGTCAGTTGCCTTAACACGTGTAATTTCAACACCTACAGTTTGCGCTTGTGCTACTGCTGCTGGTTTACTTACTCTTATAGTAACTTGTGGAGTATTAAACTCGCTTAAAATAATATGCGCTAATTGTTCAACTAAAGTTTCTAGCAACTCTACAGGTTTTAAAGTGCAGTGCTCAATAACTCGCTCACTTACTTTTGAGTAATCCAGTGCTAAATTAATATCGTCATTTTCAGCTGCAGGCTTAATATCGCTTAGCATTTCAATATCAAAATAAAGGCTCTGTTTACTTTCTTTTTCAAAGTCGTACACTCCAATAATAGTGTCGACGTGCAATTGAGATATAAAAACCTTATCCATTGATACTCCAAATAACAACAAACTACTAAGCAACTATACTAAGCATCAATAAAATTAATACTGTATATGGTTTAGCCAGTGTTTAAATATGTAAAAATAACTTCTACAATAGCAAAATAACTAAACTAGCTATTAAATAGCCTGTTAATAATTTTTACGATAAATTTTGCTGCCAATAATAGCCTAAAAGCACTATCAATTGGTATAGCAATTAAAAAATAAGGAAGCGCGTGTTAGCCACTATAATGTTTGTTTTAGCTTATTTACTTGGGTCGATTTCGTCGGCTATTTTAGTGTCGCGGTTGTTCAAACTTCCAGACCCTCGTAATAGTGGTTCTAACAACCCAGGAGCTACAAATGTTTATAGATTAGGCGGAGCATTTCCGGCTTGCTTGGTTCTAGTGTTTGATATTTTAAAAGGCACTATTCCGGTATGGGGGGCTTATTTTTTAGAAGTTGAACCTTTAGAGCTTGGTTTAGTCGCAGTAGCTGCTTGTTTAGGCCATATGTACCCACTGTTTTTTAGCTTCAAAGGCGGTAAAGCCGTAGCAACGGCATTTGGCTCATTATTACCTATTGGCTTATCATTGGCAGGTTTACTTGTGTGTACTTGGTTATTTATAGTGGCAATAACACGCTATTCATCACTGGCAGCGCTTGTAGCTGTATCTTTAGCGCCCTTGTATACATGGCTAATAAAGCCACTTTATACTCTTCCCGTTACTTTTATCACGCTGTTAATTATATTTCGTCACCGTACTAATATTATTCGATTATTTAGTGGGGAAGAACCAAAAGTGGGTGCTAAAAAAGCACCCACTGATGAAAACAAAAATATCTAAAATATGAGTCATTAAATCGGCTCAAGGCTATCTATAGGCCAACGAGGTTTTGTTTTCATATCAAGCGTGGCAAATTGCCCTGCTTTTAAGCGTTGCATTCCAGCATAAGCAATCATTGCACCATTGTCGGTACAAAATTCAGTACGCGGATAAAACACTTCGCCTTTCATACCTTTCATTACGCGTTCGAGCTGCAGTCGAAGCTGTGTATTTGCACTCACACCACCGGCGATGACCAAACGCTTAATACCTGTTTGTTTAAGCGCACGCTTGCACTTAATAACGAGGGTATCAATAACCGCAGTTTGAAATGCATGCGCTATATCAGCTTTGGTTTGATCGTCGTCGTCATTTTCACGAATCGTGATTGATGCCGCTGTTTTTAAACCACTAAAACTAAAATCAAGACCTGGCTTGTCGGTCATAGGGCGAGGAAATACAAAGCGCTTTGCTACGCCTTGTTCAGCCATTTTAGCTAAGCGCGGGCCACCGGGGTAATCAAGACCAAGTAACTTAGCCGTTTTATCAAAGGCCTCGCCTGCGGCATCATCAACTGACTCACCTAGTACTTCGTATTGTCCAATACCTGCTACTTTAACCATCATGGTATGACCGCCCGATACAAGCAATGCAATAAACGGAAACTCAGGGGTATTTTCCTCAAGCATCGGAGCAAGTAAATGCCCTTCCATGTGATGTACTGCTACCGCAGGTATATCCCAGCCGTATGCTAATGAGCGACCAATAGACGTACCTACCAATAATGCACCAACTAGACCTGGGCCTGCAGTATAAGCAATACCGTCTAAATCTTCCGGGCCACAACCTGCTTGTGCAAAAGCTGCATCTATAAGTGGTAATGTTTTACGAACATGATCGCGCGATGCAAGTTCCGGCACTACACCGCCGTAATCAGCGTGTACTTTTACTTGGCTGTATAATTGATGAGCTAACAAGCCTTTTTCGTCATCATATATTGCAATACCCGTTTCATCACATGACGATTCAATGCCTAAAATTCGCACTGTACTTCTCCTGCCTTTTAAATTCTACTCTGCTACTTTTATAACGTAAGACCAATATTTGTTTGGCCATCTTCAAGGGCAAACTTTTTTAGTGCCTTTACGCTATCAGAGGTAATACGCCCCATATTTTCTACAAAATCAATTAGCTCACCTAATACTTCAATTTCGTACTGCATTAATGGGTGCTCTCTCACTGCTGTGTTATCAGCAATCTCACCTTCAACCGTCATTTGATATTCAATAAAGCGAGCCACTGTTGCTTGAGATATTTTGCTCACACTAATGAACTCTTGCTCATCTTGCGCCACTAAACCGTGCATTAAGCTAAGTAAAGACGTTGCAGCATCAATAGCAGGATAAGTGCCAAACATATCAAAATCAGCAAGTTCAGGAACATTTGGCTCTATTTTTTCAACTTGTTTTTCGAGATCTATTTTACTTTTAGGCAGTAATATTTTTTCCCAACAAACATTAAGCGAATTACGTAATAAGGTTTCATCACCAAACCCCGTGGCTTCGCTAAATAAACCGTAATTTGGCAGCATTCGCTCTATTAAAGCACTTGCTAAAACGGCCTTTTGTAAATAGTTAAGCTCTCTAATACGCTGAAAATTATTTGCTTTAGTCATTCTTTAACGTCTCACACGACCAACAAAAATCAAATGTTGATCCATTATGCTCATTACAATTAGGGCATACCCAATCTGGAGCGGATTGTTTTACTTGTTGATAGTTTACCAATATTTGCCGCGCATGGCGCTCTTTTATCGCATAAACCTGCACACTAACTTGCGCCTGATCATATGGAATTTCTCCAAGCGCCCCTTGGAGCATCTCGCCTTTAATTTTACACTCTATTCCAGCAGTTTGTATTAAGCCTTTTACGATATTCGCTTCCAAGGTATTTTCAGCTTTATAAATTGTAACCCATTGAAAAGAGCTATCTGTTGAATTGTTATTATTAATATTTTGCAATATTCACCTCATTTATTTTGTGTTAACAATATCCTGCGCTAAATTATTAGCATGCTGTACTTTTAAGGAATAAACATGACACTAACAACCCCAGGCTTACTTTTTCCGGCCATATCGCTGCTATTACTCGCCTATACAAACCGATTTTTAGTTTTAGCGCAATTAATTAGGGAGCTAAATGCGCGTGAAGGTGAATCTATTCGGCCTGTTGTAGTGGCTCAAATCACTAACTTACGTAAACGTATTAAGCTAATTAGAACGATGCAAGTGTACGGGGTAGCCTCTTTTCTACTGTGTACACTATCAATGTTTGCATTATTTATTGAGTTTAATGCCACAGGAATTATTTTATTTGGCATTAGCTTAGCTTGCTTAAGTTTATCGTTATTAACGTCTTTATTTGAAATACATATTTCCTGTGATGCAATCGAGATAGAACTGCAAAGCATTGAAAATAAACCACTAAGTAGCCGAATAAATAGAAATTTTGTAAAATAGTTTATTATAAATAAAACACTCTATTATTTGTCACAATCATGTTGTATGAATGCCCCTTTTTGGGGCGTACTTTTTTATTAATTAGAACAATTTAATCCAAATATACTAACTAACTTACTGACTACAAATAAGTTTACTTAGCTAGCCCATTGCAAAAACATAGATAAAATATAATAAACAACTAGTTATGAATTTAAAAAGTAATACTATTTGGTCGCTTTTCTCTTTAATTAATACTAAAAGGGGGGTATCCTGCTGGAAACACGTATGAACTTGCAACCGTATTTCAATATAGAATTTTACTAAACTTTAGAATAAAAATTAATATATTTGATGTCCGTGGTATCTGCGACTTACTTATAAAAAGGGACTATAAAGTGAGATTTGAACAATTAGAGCAATTTGTAGCACTTGGTATATTACGTCATTTTAGACAAGCTGCTGAACAAACCCAAATTAGTACTTCAGCGCTAACGCGCAGCATTCAAACACTTGAAGATGAAATGGGATATGAGTTAGTAAAACGCTCAACACGCTCTGTTAAATTAACGCCAGAAGGCGAGCTTTTTCTAGAATATGCTAAAACGACCCTATCGGAACTTGAGCTAACGAAAAAGCGGATTTTTCAATCAGTAAACGGTAATGCCAATGAAAAGCTCGTTATTGGGTATACCAATAAGGCAAGCAGCATAGTACCTATTTCTTGTGGACAGTTTTTAGCTCAATACCCTCATATAAAAATTGAGATGCAGCTACAAGATCAGCAAGAGCTAACACGCAAACTCCAACAAGGTGAAATAGACATTAGCGTATACTCTCAAGCTATTAATAGTATTGGCAGTGACATTCACTTACCTGATCAGCTTGTGTTATTTGTTTCAAAAAACCACCCTCTTGCCCATAAAAACGATATAAGTAAACAAAACCTTGATAGCTACCCGATGTTTGGCTGTTTCTCTGAGTCTAAACAAGTACAAACTATGCTTAATGAAGCAATTGATTCTTTAAATAAATCATCAAGTATTAAAGTGGGCAGTATTGAGCAAGTAATGGCAGGTGTAGTTAAATCAGATCATTTTGCTATTGCAAGCATTGAACATGCTAATGCAATCGCAGAGAATTCTGAATTAGTACAACTTAAAACAAATAAAGGTTTAAACCACGAACAACTCGTTGTACAAACAAGCCAACAGACGTCGATTACTGAACATGTAGAGCATTTACTATCGCTTATAAAAAAAGCGGGTGCTGCATTTAGCTAATCTGATGTTTCAAAAAAGTGCGGCACAATAAACAGTAGCTTTTAACAGCTTTTCGGCTACACTGTCGCACCTTTTTTAAACAGCTGATGTGAATGAACACACTTTTTGGTCCTGATGTCTATTTAGATGATATAGAACGCCAAGGATATACCGTAATTCATAACGCGCTTATTGCCGATTTAGTTAACGATTTAGTTGCAGACTGCCACCGTATAAACCCTCACTTTAGCCTTGCTGGTATTGGTCGATTAAATGACTTACAAATAGATAAAGCCGTACGTACTGATAAAACCTATTGGTTTGATGGCAGCTCTCAAGCACAGCTTACCTATCAAGCAATAATGCAAAGTATAAAGACCACGTTAAATCGCAGTTTTTTTATGGGGTTATTTGATTACGAATGCCATTATGCAAAATATACACAGGGTGATTTTTACAAAAAGCACTTAGATGCATTTAAAGGTCGCTCTAATCGAGTATTTACAACGGTACTTTATTTAAATACGCCTAAGCAAGGTGGCGAACTTGTTATTTATAAACCTAAAAGTAAAGAGATAGAAATAACAATTAAACCAACTGCTGGCACATTAGTAATGTTTGAAAGCGAACGCTTTGCCCACGAAGTACTTCCCGCCGTTGACGATCGCTATTCTATTGCAGGCTGGTTTAGGAAAAACGCCTCTATTAGCGGCATTATTGATCCCCCCCGATAACTCCTAATAGAGCATTTTAACAGCCTTTATTGAGGCTTTTAAAATGCTATTGGGTATGAAAGTAATAACCCTATAAAGATAGCCAAACCCACGTAATGATTATTTAAAAACGCTTTAAAACAGGCATCTCTTTCACGTTTATGAATAAGCACTTGTTGGTATGCCAATAGGCCCGCAGCAATACTTAAACCAACGCCAAATGCGACACTTAAATGATTGCTTATACCAATAAAAGCAACCAATGCTATAAATACAGCATTAAGTAAAAAGATAATATGGCGGTCGTATTTACCAAATAAAATAGCGGTTGATTTTACCCCTATTTTTAAATCGTCGTCCCTATCAACCATCGCATACATGGTGTCGTAAGCCACTGTCCAGCAAATATTGGCTATAAATAATAACCATGCCTGCTGTGGTAGTGCATTAATTGAAGCCATATACGCCATAGGAATAGCCCAACCAAATGCAGCCCCTAAAACAACTTGAGGTAACTGTGTATAGCGCTTCATAAAGGGGTAACAAAAGGCTAAAGCCAAAGCACCAAAAGAAAGCAAAATAGTATTGACGCTAAGCATTAATACTAAAATGAACGCAATAACTATGAGTAGTAAAAATAGACTAAGTGCTTCACCACTACTCACCTGTCCTGAAGCTAGCGGCCGTTGAGCTGTGCGTTTTACCGAGCCGTCTATTTTTCTATCTGCAAAATCATTAATTACACACCCTGCGCTACGCATAACAACAACGCCCAGCGTGAATATAATAAGGTTGAGTAAGCTCGGCATCCCACTATTAGCAAGCCATAAAGCCCAGTATGTTGGCCAAAGTAATAACAAGGTACCAATGGGCTTATCTATACGCATTAACTGTATATAATAAGGAATATGTTTTGGCTTTAAAGCGGCTAATTTCATGAGTATAAATATGCTCCAGGTAAAAACACTTCACACACTAAAAACTTATATTCTTTGAGTGAGAATACACTTCGACGCCCTAGTAAGTTTTTTTCGGGTAAGTTCAATTTTGTAACTAATTGCTGAATAGGGTGCGTGTCATCAAAATAAGCAATTTCTATATCCGTTCGTTTTAATGCTGGGTCTTGAAAAATCACATCACCTAAAGGACGCTCGCCCATATTGTGCAAAGGATTAATAAAATCATTTTTAGGAAGCCAGCTTTGTGCGTACACCACAGGTTTGTTATCGCACAGTAAGAGAACTTCTCGATTAATAGCTGTTTTAGCTGTGCTGTTTAGTAGTAAGTTTTGCTCTGGGCTTAAAGTAAATAACTGCTCACTTAATACCTTCACATTAAAAGTTTTTGAGTTGCTTTTTAATTTAGCCGTTAATGAATTCTGTTCAAAAAGCCACTCTTGCTCTAGAGGAGATAAGTCACTTATATAAGAAGTGGACTGCCAATTAGCAGATATAGACAGAGGATAAGTAATCACAATAGCTCAACAAAATAAAAAACAACGAGATGATACCATTGCCAAAGCTTTTGAAAAAGTCATGTTTTATAACCATAAATAATTGCTTGGCGCTGTTTATTACCTACTATTAAGTATAAACTATTTGTAACAAGTTTTAAGAAACGCTTTAAATATGAAAAAAATAGTATACGCAGGTCTTTTTACGTTCTTTGTAAGCGTTATAAGCTTTACAGCTCGTGCTGAATCCACAGTTGGTTATTTTGGTTTTGAGCCAGATATAATCACCAACTACATTGGCGCATCAAGTAAAAAAATGGGCTATGTGCGTGTAACTATTGATTTAATGCTTACTGATACTTCTGATATTGCAGTGGTTGAACACCACACGCCATTACTTCGTGATGCCCTAGTAGAGATTTTATCTAAAGAACCAGAAGAAAAAATAAAATCACTTACTGGCCGTGAAGAAATACGTGCAAAGTGCGCCGAAAAACTAAAAAGCCTGCTAAAAGAAGAAACAGGACAAGAGATCATCCGTGAAGTCTTGTTCACTAAATATTTATATCATTAGTATTTAACGTTTTGCGTTAAATATTTTGGCGGTATAGGCAAAAGCCATACCGCTAAGTAACCCACCTAAGTGCGCCCAATTAGCCATACCTACAAACAATACATCAGCAAACCCAAGCACTAACCAAATCAACATAAAGCCAACAATAGCCGTACTTACAAGCGCAGGCTTGTTAGGATTTAAAAAGCTATGAATCCAGCAAAAACCAAGTAGCCCATACACCACACCACTCAAGCCGCCAAAATTGGGGCCAACCATTAAGTATTGTGCCCAATTACTTATAAGTGCAGTTACTAAAAACAAACCTATTAGGGTGAGTTTTCCGCATTGTTTTTCGATATTGTCACCAAGCGACATCCACCAAATTAAATTAAACACTATATGCATCGCGCTAAAATGTACGAGGGCGGGCGTTAACCAACTTAAAGGCTGCGTAGGTTTAAACTGCATCATGGTGTAAATAGTCTCAAAACCACCTAGTAAAAAAGCAAAATAAATTATAACGCTTACAATACTTACGGTTTGATTTAACCAGCTAAGCGCTTTAAATCGCGTCATTAGATTAAGTGATTGCCCTTGGTATTTAAGCGGCGATTGTGTGCTACCTACATCCCATGAAGCTTGTTGATAGCGTTCATGGTTAGGGTTTTGTGTAAATTCGGCCCATAAAGGTTGTATTTGATGAAAATGCTCAGGCGCAACACTAATAATGACATTGCTACCATCTGAGGAGCTTAATTGTCCTTGTAAACCTTGGCTTTTTAAATAATCTATAAAGCCCTGTGCGGCGCGCGGGTTATTTAAACTGCCAAGCTCTATCATCGCTCTACTTTCTCGCTGTAAGCAGCTTCCCAAGCTGTAAAGCCGCCATCCATACTGTAAACGTCTTCAAAACCTTGCTCAACTAAGTAGCTAGCTGCGCCTTGTGAGCTCATACCGTGGTAGCAGACAATAATAATTGGCTGATCGAATTCTTTTTCCATCATAAATTGTGCGATATTACCGTTAGAAAGTGCTTCTGAGCCTGGAATGCGACCGGCTTGATACGAATTAGGATCGCGAATATCTGCAATTACCACGTCTTCTTTATCTAAAAGCTCTAACGTTTGCGCTATAGAAATATGTTTAAATGCCATTGAAATCTCTTTAATTAATAGTATAAAAAAGGCGGCTAAAGCCGCCCTTCTTGTAATTTAGTTAGGAACTAGCCCCAGTTTAAAATCACTTTACCTGACTGACCTGAAATCATCATATCAAAGCCAGCTTGGAAGTCATCCACAGAATATTGATGTGTAATGATTGGGTTTAAATCTAGGCCAGATTGAATCAAACTTGCCATTTTGTACCACGTTTCGAACATTTCGCGACCGTAAATACCTTTAATCACTAAACCTTTAAAAATAACTTGGTTCCAGTCAACTGCCATATCAGATGGTGGAATACCTAGCATGGCAATTTTACCGCCGTGGTTCATATTATTAAGCATTGAATTAAACGCGCTTGGCACACCTGACATTTCAAGGCCAATATCAAAACCCTCTGTCATACCTAGCTCTTTCATTACATCTTCAAGCTTTTCATTGGCAACGTTTACAGCGCGTGAAGCTCCCATTTTACGTGCTAAATCTAGGCGGTATTCGTTTACGTCGGTAATTACAACGTGGCGAGCACCAACATGTTTTGCAACAGCTGCTGCCATAATACCAATTGGGCCTGCACCAGTGATAAGTACATCTTCGCCAACTAAGTCAAACGATAGTGCGGTATGAACTGCGTTACCAAATGGGTCGAAAATAGAAGCGAGTTCGTCAGAAATATTATCTGGAATTTTAAATGCGTTAAATGCAGGAATAACTAAATATTCGGCAAATGCACCTTCACGGTTTACACCTACACCCGTTGTATTACGGCATAAATGTACACGCCCTGCACGACAATTGCGACAGTGGCCACACGTAATATGCCCTTCGCCAGATACGCGGTCGCCAACCTGAAAGCCACGAACTTCTTGGCCCATATCAACGACTTCACCAACATATTCATGGCCAACAACCATAGGCGTTGGAATGGTTTTACTTGCCCATTCGTCCCACTTGTAAATATGTACGTCGGTACCACAAATAGCTGTTTTGCGAATTTTAATCAGTAAGTCGTTATGACCTACTTCTGGCTTTGGTGCATCTGTCATCCAAATGCCCGGTTCTGCTTTTAATTTTGATAATGCTTTCATAATCCACACTCAATTAAAAAACCGAAGCGAGGCTTCGGTTTAAAATAAAATTAAATAACGCCCATTTCTTTACCAATACGGGTAAATGCATCGATAGCTGTATCGAGTTGCTCAATACTATGTGCCGCTGAAATTTGTGTACGAATACGCGCTTGCCCTTTTGGTACTACAGGGAATGAAAAACCGGTTACGTAAATGCCTTCAGCAAGTAATTTATCAGCCATTAACGAGGCTACTTTGGCATCTCCTAGCATTACGGGGATAATTGCATGATCTTTACCTGCACACGTAAAACCAGCAGCTTCCATTTGCTCACGGAAATATTTAGCATTTGACCAAAGTTTAGCGCGAAGCTCGCCGCCATTTTCAAGCATTTCAAGTACTTTAATTGATGCAGTAACAATTGAAGGCGCTAATGAGTTTGAGAACAAGTATGGGCGTGAACGCTGACGTAACCATTCAACAATTTCTTTTTTACCTGATGTATAACCACCTGAAGCACCGCCCAGCGCCTTACCTAATGTACCGGTGATAATATCTACACGGTCTAATACATTACAGTACTCAGGTGTACCCTTACCGTTTTCGCCAACAAAGCCAACTGCGTGAGAGTCATCTACCATTACAAGCGCATCATATTTATCGGCTAAGTCGCACACAGCTTCTAAATTACAAATAACGCCGTCCATAGAAAACACGCCATCGGTAGCAATTAGTTTAGTTTTAGCACCGGCTTCGTCTGCTGCAATAAGTTGCTTCTCAAGATCAGCCATGTCGTTATTTGCATAACGAAAACGTTTAGCTTTACATAAACGTACACCGTCAATAATTGATGCATGATTTAATGAATCAGAAATAATAGCGTCTTCTGCGCCTAAAATAGTTTCGAACAAACCTGTATTTGCGTCAAAACATGAAGAATATAAAATAGTATCTTCTGTTTCTAAAAACGCACTGATTTTTTGCTCTAGTGTTTTATGGATATCTTGCGTGCCACAAATAAAACGCACTGAAGCCACACCAAAACCATGATTATTTAAACCATTTTGCGCCGCTTCAATTAACTCTGGGCTATTAGCTAAACCTAAGTAGTTATTAGCACAAAAGTTGATTACTTTACCTGATGCAACTTCGATTTGAGCTTGCTGCTGGGACTTAATAATACGTTCGTTTTTATACAAACCTTCGGTTTTTACGTCTTCAATTTGCTGTTGTAACTGGCTAAAAAAAGCAGATGCTCTCATCTAGGTTCTCCATCTATTTGAACGGGTAAACAACCGCACTTTCACGGCTGTTTATTATGCGGGGTATTGTAAAAGTTTAATGGGTAAAATGCACGGTTTGCAGTTCGTCGCAAACACCCTAAGTTGGAAGGAATTCCTGCCAGTTTACAGGCTGTTTATTTATGTGTTTAAAAGTGCAGGTAAACTACTTATAGAATCGATAATTAAATCAGCTTCTTGCTTAGCGCTTTCGTCAAAGCTTTGCCCTGAACGCACTAAAACACGGGTAGTGATCCCTGCTTTTTTCGCAGCCTGCATATCACTGAGTTTATCGCCCACCATAATACTGCAAGCAGGGTCGATATTATGCTCTTGTATGCCTTGTAATAACATACCTGGCGCAGGCTTTCTGCAACTGCACTCTTTCAAATATTCAGGGCCCGCTTTTTTAGGGTGATGCGGGCAAAAATACACATCGGTAACTGCAATGCTGTGGGCACTAAACTGGTCTTTCATCCACTCGGTCAGTGCTAAAAAATCAGCTTCGGTGTAATAACCTCGACCAATTCCAGATTGATTAGTGACGATTATGATTTTATAGCCTGCATCATAAAATGTTTTACAAGTACTAAAAACACCGTCAATAAATTCAAATTTATCGCTTTGATACACATAACCATGATCAACATTTACCACGCCATCTCGGTCTAAAAAAAGCGCTTTATTTTTTTGTTGTGCATTCATTACAAAGACTCTTTTTGTACAACATGGTCAAACATCGCTTTTACATCATCAACTGTAATTTGGCTCATTAAATCATCGCCTTTTACGCGTGTCCCCCACGGTACTTGCTCAGCCGTTTTACCTGTTTGCTTAAACAAGTTTTGATGATAAACCTCTACCACGTAGTCTTGATATAAATAAGGACCTGTGCGTGCTGGATTTGAATGTGCATATAAACCAATAACCGGCGTACCAACTGTTACTGCCATATGCGCAGGACCCGTATCGGGCGCAAGCACTAAGCTGCCACGCTTTAAAACGCACAACAACTCTTTGAGTTTTGTTTTACCTACTAAATTTAAAATAGGCGTGTTGCTGTGCTCAATAACGCTATTTGCTAGGTTAATTTCAAGCTCTGTTGGGCCACCCGTCAATACCACCTTAAAGCCTTGCTCGCTTGCATAATCAGCCAATGTGGCATAACGATCAGCGAGCCAATTACGCTGCGCTTTACTAGCTGCGGGCGATATTACTAATAGTTTATTAGTTAGGTATTCTGATGTTAATAACTCATCTGCAACCGCTTGGTCTTGCTCGGTGTATGGCATGTCCCAACTCGGTTTATAATCAGAAACACCAATGGCTTTTGCAAAACCTTTAAAGCCTTCAAGAACGTGCGCCTGGGCTTGTGGGTCTATTCGTTTATTAATAAATAAGCTGTGCAATTCTTTTGAACGTGCCCAATCGAACCCTACTTTTACTTTTGCAGGAATACAACGCGCTACAAACCCAGCCCTTAATGCAACTTGCATATTAAGAAGCACATCAAATTTTTGGTTGTTGAAGCGTTGCTTTAAGCTTTTAAGCGCTGCTTTGCCTTGCTTTTTATCAAATACCACCAGCTCAACACCCGGTAAGTCAGCAAGTAACATGGCTTCTATTTTGCCAATTACCCAGGTGATTTTTGCATTCGGGTGTGCCTTTTGAATAGCTTGTACTGCACTCACAGCATGACATACGTCACCAATGGCTGAGAGTCTTAATATACAAATAGATGAATAATTAGGAGCTTGAGTCACACATTCCCTTAGGTATTAAATACAAAAGCCGATCTTAAATTATAATCACGCTATTGCAAGCACTTATCCTGCGCTTTAAAACGCGCTAATATAGACTCATTATTTAGCAATTACACAGAGCTATGTTTAAACAACACGTGCAAGGCAATCACACGCTATTAAGCCACCCTAAATACACAAGCCAAATTACCCTCGATTGGTTTGATGCAAATTATTGGCAACAACAAAATAAAATTGTGGGCGCTAAAAAAGGTCGAGCAACTGCGTGGTTTTTTAAGCAAGACGAATTAACAGCCGTACTTAGGCATTATTGGCGCGGTGGCTTAGTGGGTAAATTGCTAAGCGATCAATATTTATACCCAGGACTTGAACAAACCCGCGTATTTAAAGAGTTTAGCTTAATGAGTAAGCTTATAGAGCTTGGTTTAAACGTACCAACCCCTGTTGCAGCTAAAGTAACCCACAGCGGATTAATTTACCGTGGTGATATTATTACCGAGGCTGTTAAAGGCGCTAAAAGTGTACTCGATATATTAATTGAACGCCCATTGACTGAAGATGAGTTGGAGCGCATTGCTAAAACAATCGCGCTATTTCATTCAAAAGGCGTTTACCACGCTGATTTAAACATTAATAACATTTTATTTAATGATATTGGTGATGTGTATATTATCGACTTTGACAGAGGTGAAATAAGAACGCCTAACCCACAGTGGCAACAAAGTAATATAACACGCCTTGAGCGCTCATTTTTAAAAGAGCAAGGTCGAAATGATGTATTTAATTGGCAAGTGAATGACTGGCAAACTCTGCACAGCAACTACCTCAAAACACTCGCTAATATAAGTTAACTTAGTTAGCCAATGCTAAATACTGCAGAGCAACCTGCTCTGCCTGTACTTGTTTTAGAATATCTGCGTTTTCTACATTTGGCTTATCTGCTAGCACCTGCTTAACGGCATTGGCTAATGCCTCACTTTGTTGAACGGGTACTAAATATTTACTCAGCTCGCCTGTTAATATCTCGCTTGGTCCAAATGTACAATTAGTGCTAACTACCGGAGTACCCACCGCTAAAGCCTCAATTAATACCGTTGGCAGCCCTTCAAAATCAGAGCTCAAAACTAAAGCTTTGGCATGCTGAATCCAGTTGTACGGGTTTTGTTGAAATCCAGGCACTACTAACTGTTTATCTATGCCATATTGCTGTGCAAGCTTTAACACTTTTGCAGGTTTATTACATAAAAGGACTAACTTGTATTTTTTATCAAGCTTTGCAAATGCTGCAAATAATATATCGTGGCGTTTTTGTTTGGCGAGCCTTCCTACATGAATTAAGTAAGGCTCATTTGGGATGTCGTTATTTTTCTCATTTGCTTGTTGGTTTATTTTTTCAAAATCGAACGGGTTATAAATAGTCGCGATTGCACTTGGGTTAATTAAATCCCCTTGTGTTATTTCTTTTTCAACACCCTTTGATACGCAAATAAGTGATTTACCATTTAAGTTTTGCTTACTTTTTTTAAGGTATAAATATGAAAATGGACCTAACTTTTTTTGACGGGCAAGTTCTGAATTGACGGAGTTATGAATAACAAAGTGAACATTTTTGATATTACTACGTGCAAGTAAATTATTACTTCTATCAAGGTTAGAAAGCACTAGGTCAATATTGCCAATCTCGCTTTGTTTTTTTTCAAACCACGCTTCTAATCGCAAAATACTATTTTTTCGCTGCCAGAATCTATCTACTTTAGATGCTCTATCAGGAAAAAGGCTGTCAACTTTAACTATATCAGGAATGTCATACTCAGCGTTGCTCGCAAGAGATAATATAGTGACATTGTGCTGTAGTTTCGCCATTTTTTCAGCCAAAGTAAGCATTACTTTTTCAGCACCACCACCTACTAGTGAATCAATTACAATCACTATATTCATAAGCGATCTCCTACAAGCATATTTTTTATGCCATTAGTGATCACGTCGAAGCTATGTGTACTATCGAGTTGCTTATACTTACCAATAAATTCACTATAAAAAGGCTCGGTAATAACTTGAGCTATTTTCATTGTAATTTCATCAATATCAAGATTCGCTTTTATTACAACACCTGCATTAACGCAATAATCCAAACGTGTATTTTGATCTTTTGAGATAGCACATGCCACAACAGGGGTTTGAACTGCAATTGCTTGCAATAAAGTATCTCCACCACTAAGTAATGCGACTTTAGCTTGGCTCATTAATGCCAAAAATTCGGTTCCTTGCAGGCTTGATAAACAAGTAACCTCATCACTTTTAGGAATTGCTTTATTATAATTTGCACCAAACACAACAACTGCTTTTAAACCAGTATGCTTAGTAATTTTAAGCGCGGCTTTAAAGTAAACCTCAGCACAATTAAGATTATTTAATATATGCCCGCCAGAACCCGCATTAACAATAAAATAGCCATCAGATACTAAGTTATAGCGATTTAAAACATCACGTTTTTGCTCACAAGAAGCAAATGCAACAAAAGGGCCTACATTACGAGGGTGTGCCAAGGGAAACATGTCTAACTTCGCACTTTCAGCCCATGTAAGTGGCTCAATACAATAATCAGGCTGTACAACCCAATGTGTATCAATTAAATTAATCCTGTTTAGCTTCAATCCCTTAGCGCGCTTTTTTGCATGCTGAGAAATAAATATAACTTTAGCGCCTACTTTTTTAGCCGCTTTCATATGCCCTGCACGTCCTGCACAATCAAAAACAACGACGTCAGGTTTAAATTGCTCTATAAAGTCGCAAACAGAATCAAGCTCTTTAGTCGCTGAGTGTTCAAGCAATGTGGCTTCAAAAGGACACTTTTTTGCGTAGCTTGTATGCTTGTTTAGTATGAAGTGAATATCGAGAGAATCAGTAAGTTCTGCCTTTAAACTTTGAGCCAACAACAACGAGCGCATATATTCACCAATGCCTTCTGGTGATGATACGGGAATAAATAAAAGTCGTTTGTTGCTCATTACATTCTCAATTTCCTATTTGAACTCCAGTATACCAATCAGATACTTATTACGAT
This sequence comes from Pseudoalteromonas sp. SG45-2, assembly GCF_014164115.1. Classification (NCBI taxonomy): domain Bacteria; kingdom Pseudomonadati; phylum Pseudomonadota; class Gammaproteobacteria; order Alteromonadales; family Pseudoalteromonadaceae; genus Pseudoalteromonas; species Pseudoalteromonas sp. SG45-2. The sequence goes on along the minus strand of NZ_JACJEO010000035.1, from coordinate 1,895 downwards.
AGCTAGGTTACATTTTTATATATTAAATTAGCCCTATAAATTTGATTATTTACTGCAATAACAAGCTTAGGTTGATAAACTTAGCCGCAATCTAAATCACAAGGATCTGAACTTTGCGAAACAGAATTTTTCTACTTTCTACTCTTTTTTGCGCTATGAGCGCGTCAGTTAATGCTGAGCCATGGGTAAAACCCGATGATTACGGTCTTAGAGCTGATATTCAACAATTAGCTGATGCCGGTGTTATTTTAGCTCCTGTAACTACCTATCCGCTTATGTGGAAAAGTTTTATAAGTGATGTGCAAAGCATGCCGCTTGAGCAATTATCTCCAAGCTTGCAAGATGCTTTACTTCGCGTTAAGCATCGATATAAATCAGAAAACAGCAGCTCGCATAGTCTTCAATTATCAGCTTTTGCAGCCACAGATCCTATTGTAGCAACAAGCTTTGGTGCAACAAATACACAAGAAACAGAGCTTTCAGCAGCTTACGCTTATTTAGGCGATAACTTTGCAGCTAAAGTAGCTATAAATTACAGAAAAGACGGTAAAAAATGTTTAGTTGATGGAAAAACGACTGACGATATAGTTACCGATGAGCAAGCTTTAACCGATTGTAACGATACCTCACTTGACGATAGTTACTTAGCTTACCGTTTAGGTAACTGGATTTTTAGAGCCGGTGCTGTTGAGCAATTTTGGGGACCTGGTGTTGATAACAGCTTAATTATGTCTGGTAATGCGAAACCTTTACCTGCACTAAGTGTAACCAGAGAAAAAAGTACTGCTTTTGAAACACCATGGTTAAGCTGGATTGGTCAATGGGGCTTTACCGCACAAATGGCTAAACTTGAGTCTACACGTGTTATACCTGATGCTTTACTGTGGAGTACTCGTGTTAATTTTCGCCCTATTCAACAGTTAGAAATTGCACTTAGCTGGTCTGCACAATGGGCAGGTGACGGACAACCGAGCTCTGCGGGTGATTTTATTGATGTCATAACTGGGCAAACAGCATGTATCGATGGCAATGAGAGTTGTGATAGCCAGTTAGAGTCGAAAATAGGTAATCAATTGGCTGGTATTGATATTCGTTGGTCAGATACCTTATTTGATCAACCATATGCGGTTTATGCCAGCACTATAGGTGAAGATGCTAGCTCACAGTTTAAACCCGCTGATAGAGCTTACTTATTTGGTGTGCAAACAACACAGCGCATTTATGCTCAAAACATATTAGTAAATGTTGAATATATAGATACTGGTGTTTCATGCCAAGCTGAATCAATAGTTGAAAATTGTTACTATGAGCATGATACTTATAAGTCTGGCTATCGCTACCATGGACGCACTATTGGTTCGACGTATGATAATGATTCGCAATCAGTTGTCCTAACCCTACTTGGTCAGCTTTCTAATGGTGATGATTGGCAGGTAAAATTACGCAGTGTTGATTACAATAGTGACAATAGCGATTGGTACCCTAGCAATCCAGATTTAGGTAACAGCATAACTAAAACAGCCTACAACAGTAAGCAATTAGAACTTCGTTACAGAATGCTTTCTTTGGGAGGACGCGTCACTTTAGGCGCTTTTGCATCTAACAATGACAGTGCTGAAAACGATACATCAGCATTTGCTAAGTATGAATTAAATTTTTAGTAAGTTACTTTATTAAAAATAAAAAGGGATGAAAACACTGTTTTCATCCCTTTTTTGTATTTTTAGTAACTTAAATCAGTAATTATACCAATTGCATTAAATTAGTGTTCTATTATAGCGATAAGAAAATAGCTCAATAACAAGGCTAAAATTATGATACATAGTTGTTCTATATAAATAATTTTTAACGTAGTTAGTGAGTTATTTAATACGCTAGAATGATCATGTTTTTAA
>NZ_JACJEO010000034.1:0-39112 GCF_014164115.1 Pseudoalteromonas sp. SG45-2 | reverse complement strand
TAAAAACAAGTAAAAACAAGTAAAAACAAGTAAAAACAAGTAAAAACAAGCATATTTTATCTCATACAATACCAATCCACTTAAAATTGCTTTTATGTAGATTGGTATAAACAAAATACTCCTTAAATACTATAAATATACCTGTAACTAACCTTTTAATTGTTAAGTCCTTTCCTACTTTTTTGACGTAAAAAATATTCCGCTCACGCTCCCATCAAAAAACACAAACAACATAACTAATTGTATAAACTGCAATTTATATACAACCTAAAATTGGTAAACTGGTCTTACCGTAAACTAATTGTAAATAAAATAAACAAATATGTTGACCATTTGCGTACTCCACAATATCATTTGTAAGCGCTTACAAAACACAATCTAAAATGTAAGCGCTTACAGCATGAAAAACAAAGCTCAAAAAACAATTAATCTGACAATAATCTGTTGAAACCGGGGTTCAGTTATGAACATTGAAACAACGCACATTACACGTTTACTTGCCGCTATCTCTTTAGTTACGTTAGCTGGCTGTGGTGGTGACTCTGCCACTAAATCAAATTTTGAAAATGTAGATGCCTCTGAGCCAGTATCAGATTGGCAAATGGTTTGGAGCGACGAGTTTGAAGGCTCAGCCATTGATACAAACAAATGGAACTATGAATTAAACTGCGATGGCGGTGGTAACAACGAGAAACAGTGTTACACCGACAGTGAGCAAAATGCATTTATTGCAGACGGTGTGTTAAACATTGTTGCCCTACCCGCTGAAGAGGGTGCAGAAAAACCTTACACTTCAGCGCGCTTAAATACGCGTTACAACGCCGACTTTACATATGGTCGCTTTGAAGTGCGCGCCAAACTTCCATCAGGACAAGGTAGCTGGCCAGCATTTTGGATGCTGCCAACTGATGAAGTTTACGGCACTTGGCCTCGTTCTGGCGAAATAGATGTTTTAGAATCAGTAAACCTTAAAACACCAGATGAAGATGGCGGTATAGAGTCCAGTATCCACGGCACCCTTCATTACGGACGTGCGTGGCCAGATAACAGCTACACAGGGCAAGAATACAAATTCCCTGAAGATACTAATCCAGCAGATGATTTCCACACGTATGCTGTTGAATGGCAAGAAGGTGAAATTCGCTGGTACGTAGACGGTTACCTTTATGCAACTCAGCGTCAATCAGAAGTTCGTACTAATGCAAGTGGTGAGGCTGTAGGCCTAAAACATCGTGGTTGGTTTGCAGAATACTTTGAACAAGGTTCTGGCGAACTTACAACGCATTGGGATAGCGCACCATTTGATAAAGACTTTCACTTATTGCTAAACCTAGCAGTAGGCGGTGACTGGCCTGAAAACGTAAATGATTTAGGTGTAGACGCTAGCGCATTTGAAAACGGCCAAACCTTTGCTATTGATTACGTACGTGTTTATCAATGTGCATCAAACCCTGAAACAGGTAAAGGCTGTGAAACTATTCGCCCAGGTTACAATAGCTTAGACGATGCGTTGCTTGAAGGCGATGCACCAATCCCTAGCCCACCTTCGACAGGCATTGCAACACCACTAACTATTTTTGGTGAATCATTTAATCCAAATTGGCCTGCATGGGATTGTTGTGGTGGTTCTACTCCCGCTATTGTTGCAGATGAAACCCAAGGTGATGTAGTTGAATTTGTAGTAGGTGCAGAACCCACTGTAATGGGCTTTATTAGCCGTGAGATTTTTATTACTGACGAAGCAGGAAAAGCCAGCCCGTTTGATGCATCTCCAATGCTGGATGAAGGTTACGTTCGCTTTAAAATGAAAGTAACAAATGCACCAGGCACAGCTGATGCAGCTTGGCTTGTAAAACTTGAAAGTAATGAAGGTTCTAGCGCAGTAGAAATGCCGATTACAGACAGTGTTGAAGGCGTAAGCCCTGTTGTTGGCCAATGGCAAACTTATACATTTTTACTAAAAGATCTAGATGCAGCAAATTTAGATATTAGTGCAATTGATGTGATCATGGTGTTTCCAGCATGGGGCGCAGGTGAAGGCGCTGTTTATTTAATTGACGATGTTGAGATTACTCAAGATAACTTAGGCGTATCACCTGAGCTTACTATTTTTACTGATGAGCAAAATCTAGCATGGCCAATGTGGGATTGTTGTGGTGGCTCAACCCCTGTTGAAGCTATGGATGATGAAGAACATGGTCTAACTGCAGAGTTTAGCATTGGTGCAGAGCCTACTGTGATGGGCTTTAATAGCCGCACATCGTCAGGAGGCGCAGGCGAATCGTTTGACGCTAGTAGCATTTTAGATGAAGGCGTTATTCAATTTGATTTAAAAGTAACCTCTACTCCTAGCGATCCAGCTACACCGTGGTTATTTAAAGTTGAGTCAAATGGCGGCGACTCTGCAGTAGAGCTTGAATTAACGGCAAGTGTTGAAGGCTTAGCGCCAGTTACTGGCGAGTGGCAAACATATACATTTAAATTGTCTGATCTTGCAGCTGCTGGCTTAGATGTAAGTACTATAGATGTATTAATGATTTTCCCAGCGTGGGGGGCAGGTGAAGGCTCTGTTTACCGTGTAGATAACGTTAAGATTTATAATCCAAATGCAGCGCCAGCTGCAACGGGTGAGCTTACTGTATTTAAAGATGCAGCTGCCGATCAGTGGAGTATTTGGGATTGTTGTGGTGGCTCTACACCAACAACAGAAACCGATGATGACGCGCATGGCGCAGTAGCGCAATTTAGCATTGGTTCTACTGCTACAGTAATGGGCTTTATAGCTGATGAAGACGTATCGTTTGATGCCTCTGCAATACTTGAAAATGGTGTAGTTCAATTTGATATGAAAGTTGTATCAGCCCCTTCAGATATTGACGCTCAATGGCTATTTAAAATTGAATCAATTGGTACATCGAGTGCCGTAGAGCTTGCTTTATCTAGCAGTGTTGAAGGCCAAGTACCTGTAACGGGCGAATGGCAAACATACACCTTCCCTCTTCAGCAATTATTTGATGCCGGCTTAGACATTAGTGCATTAAACGTAATTATGGTTTTTCCTAGCTGGGACATGGGCGATGGCGCGCTTTACCGTATAGATAACGTGATTATTGCAAATCCATAAAACACACACCAATAGGCGCTTAGCGCCTATTGCTACACAACAACATTTTATAAAGCAGAGCTATTATGAACACATTCAATTTTAAAAAGAGCCAACTTGCGGCTTCTGTGTCTCTCATCATTGCTGCGAGCACATTAAACACAGCTATTGCGGCAGAAGCAGAAACAAGCGTTTCATCTGATGTAGAAGTTATTGAAGTAAAAGGTATTCGTGGTTCACTTATTCGTTCTATGGATATGAAACGCGACTCTTCTGGCATTGTAGATGCCATTTCATCTGAAGAAATGGGTAAATTCCCAGATACCAACTTAGCAGAATCATTACAACGTATTACCGGTGTATCGGTGAGCCGTGCAAACGGTGAAGGTAGCCAAATTACAGTACGTGGTTTTGGCCCTGAGTTTAACTTAATAACCTTAAATGGCCGCCAAATGCCGGGCACAGGTTATACACGCTCGTATAATCTTGAAAACGTTGCCTCTGAGGGCGTAAGTGCCCTTGAAGTGTTTAAAACAGCACGTGCAGACGTGCCAAGCGGTGGCTTAGGTGCAACTGTAAATATTTCTACTGCACGCCCTTTTCAAAAGCCGGGTCAAAACTTTTCAGCTACCGTTAAAGCAAACCACGATTCGTCAAACGAAGCTGGCGATGACGTAACACCAGAGTTTTCTACTGTTTACAGCAATACTTTTGTAGATGACACTTTTGGCTTTGGTTTTTCGTTTTCGCACCAAGAGCGTGACTTTCAAAAACAAAGTGCCAATATTCAAGGCTGGCAGGCAAACGTAGACTTACCTGAATTAGATAGCAGCAACGTAGTTGATAACCGCACAGATTCTGCAGGTAACTACTACTTCCCTAAAGACATGAACTATTCTATTGAAGATGTAGAACGTGAACGTACAAACGGACAAGTTACCTTTCAATACGCACCGGTAGATGGCTTTGTAGCAACACTTGATTACACCGCAAGTAAAGCTGTAACAGGTTCTCAAAGTATTGGTTGGGGTATTTGGAACGACTTTGGTAGCAATATTAATGGCTACGAGCTTGATGAAAATGGTACGGCTGTTTATGCTGATATTAGCGGTAACGATGCCTCGTTTACAGCCAACAAAGGCACTACAGAAGTAAAAGCGCGCTCACTTGGTTTAAACCTAGATTGGGAAATTAGCGACACGTGGCACGTAGAGCTTGATTACCACGACTCTAAAAACGAAACCGATAACGGCGCCGACAATGGGCTGGGAAGTGCCGGCCAAGTAATTTTAGGTTCTGATCAGCTAGCTAATAAAATTTATGATTACCGCACAGGCGAAGTACCCAGTGCACAAGTTAATTGGTTAAATGGCACAAGTGAATTAACGCCTGGCGAAATTGATTCAAACTTTAGTCAATTTACTCACTCACCGGGTGAGTCAAACATTGAACAATTACAGCTACATACAACATGGTATAACGAAAGTTATGACATTGGTTTAGTTAAAGTTAAATTTGGCGCATCACGTACAGAACAAAACACCGGTGGTTACACCGCGTGGAGTGGTTTAGTAGGTGGTCCAGGCTTTAACCCATCATATACAGAAATATTCCCAGACGGCATGTTTACCCGTCACGATACATCGGGCCTTTTAGATCAATTTGAAGGGGGCGGCAGTGACTTACAACCTGGTTACTACTATACCTACGATTTTGACGAAGCTGTAGCACGCCAAATAGCTTATTTAACAGCTGATGTGACAGGCGGCGATGCATACGCCGCAAATGCATATATGGATGGTATTGACAGCGAAAGCTACGTAGAAGAAATCACTAATAGCTTTTATGTTCAATCAAGCTGGGAATTTGACGTAAGTAACTACTACGTAAAAGTAAATGCAGGCCTACGCTATGAGCAAACAGATGTAACCAGTACTGTACGTCAACGCGTTGAGGATCAAGTTAATTGGATCAGCGCTTCTGAGTGGATCATGCAATACGCTGCTGGCGGCGATGATAACTTCTTAGAGCAACAAGGTGATTACGATGTTTTACTGCCTTCAATCGACGTAAGTGTTGATTTAACTGAAGACGTAGTAGCCCGCGTATCTTGGGGTAAAACAATGTCGCGTGCACCACTGGGTAATTTAGCCGGTGGCCGCAGCTTAACAGGCAGCCCAAAACCGGGTTCTCGTACAGGTAGCCAAGGTAATACAAACTTATTGCCGTTTGAATCAACAAACCTTGATTTATCACTTGAGTATTACTACGCAGAAGGCAGCTACGCATCTGTTGGTTACTTTAAAAAAGACGTTGATAACTTTATTCAAACCACCATTACGCAAACTACTATTGATGGCTTGCACGATATTTTAAACGGCCCTCGTTACTTACAAGCTGTAAGCGATATTGAATCACGTGGTGAGCAAGCAACAACCGACGCTATTTTTGCACAAATGATTGCCAGCGGTTACGGCAATGCAAATGGCGTTATTGAACCAAACAGCGACGATCCGCTAATTACATGGAATATTAGCCAACCGCAAAACACCGACAGTAAATCGGTAGATGGTTTTGAAGTTGCAGTACAGCACTTAATTGGTGAAACCGGTTTTGGTGTTGGTGTTAACGCAACATTTGTAGATGGCGACGTTGAATTTGATAGCGAAAGCCTTGATCAACAAGCACCACTTACAGGCTTAAGTGACTCAGCTAACTTCCAAGGCTTTTACGAAAAAGACGGCCTATCAGTTAAAATTACTTATGCATGGCGCGACTCGTACCTAATTGGTGTTGGCCAAGCGCAAGGTTCAGCTGATGCGCCTCCGCAATATGCTAAAGCGTATGGCCAATGGGATATGAGCGTTAACTACGATGTAAACGAAAACGTAACGGTATTTTTTGATGGCATAAACTTAAATAATGCCACCGAAGAGGGTTACGGACGTTACGAAGAGCAGTTCTTATTTGCTAATCAGTACGGTCCACGTTACTCAATTGGTGCCCGTTACACGTTCTAACTAAATTTCCTTTAGTAAAAAATGCAAAAAACCGCTCACTGAGCGGTTTTTTATTGTCTAAAGTTATAATTTTTTAATAAATGGTACCAATCTGTTTATGTATAGGGGCTATTTAACGTAAGAAAATTACGCTAGATCTAGCCAAAATTTTTTGTACCTAGGGTCTGTTGATCTTTGCGGATTAAAATTTGTTCAAACTAGGGGCTATTTAATCGCGGCGCGAGGTTTGTAACCTAGTGGGCTAAGTAAAAACCGAGCAACAAAGAGTAAATAGCCCCTAGAAAGAACCCTTTGGGCAGCGCCTGTTTGGCATTAATGCTACGTTATCGCCCATTTATGGGGAATAACCACACTACATAGGCTCTGCCTTGCCTAAATACCAAACAGACTGCTGCAAATTTAACCTTGAAAGATCAACAGACCCTAGTTGTTCTAAATAAAAATTCAGCGACGTTATAGTGCAATTTAATTCACTAAATTGCTCAAAGATTCATACCGGTTGGTATGATTACATATACATACCGCCCGATACCTCAAGTCGTTGGCCTGTCATCCAACGGTTTTCGTCCGCTAATAAGTTAGCAATCACAGGCCCTATATCGTCTGTTACACCAACTCTGCCCATTGCCGTTTGTGATGTAATAAACGCATTTACTTCATCGTTATCACGAACGACGCCATTACCAAAGTCGGTTTCAATTGCACCAGGGGCTACAACATTTACCGCAATATTTTTAGGTGCAAGTTCTTGAGCTAAATACCTTGTCATTACTTCTATTGCACCTTTGGTCATTGCATAAGTAATATGACCGGGTAATGAAAAACGCGTTAAACCACTTGATAAATTAATAATACGACCACCGTTTTTTATAAAGGGTAACAATGTTTGGGTAACAAAAAATACTCCCCTTAAGTTAATATTTACTAACGTATCAAAAGTTGATTCACTTGTGTCTGCAAAACTGCTAGTAAGCCCCACCCCTGCATTATTAATTAAGTAATCAAACTCACTTTGTTGCCAATGAGTCTGCAGGACATTTTGTAGTTGCTGTGCAAAATCCTCAAAGCCGAGCATATCACTTACATCTAATTGCAATGCAACCGCTTTAGAGCCTAGATCCTGTACTTGCTTTACAACCTCTTTTGCTTCTTTTTCATGACGACGGTAAGTAAAAATGCAATCGATACTTTGCTTTGCAAGGCAAAGCACCGTGCTTTTACCAAGCCCACGATTACCACCGGTGATCACTGCAATTCGTTTGTTCATTGTTATATCCTGTTGAAAATAAAAGCAGGGAGTTAAATAACTTCCAAGCCAGTATATTTTTTCAAGCAACAAAGATAAACAGGCTGAAAAGAGTTACACTGTTCAAAATAAACGAACAATAAACGGTATTATGAAAGACCTAAACGCAATACGTATTTTTATTAAAGTAGCGCAACTCAGTAGTTTTTCTAAAGCAGCAACAAGCTTAAATCTTCCTAAGTCAAGTGTATCGCAAGCAGTAACCATGCTCGAAAGTACATTAAATACGCGTTTATTACACCGTACTACACGCACTGTAAATATGACTTCAGACGGTGAGCTATTTTATCAACGTGCACTAGGAATTATCAGTGACGCTGACGATTTAAAAAATTTATTTGTAACTGAGGATAAAGGTTTAACAGGCAGAATACGTGTAGATATGCCACAAGCTGTTAGTCGAGATACCATAATTCCAAACTTAAGTTCGTTTTTAAAAATGCACCCAAATCTTGAAATAGAACTTGGCAGCTCCGATAGACGAGTAGATGTCATTAAAGAAGGATTTGATTGCGTAGTAAGAGTGGGCGAACTTACCGACTCATCGTTAATTGCTCGGCGATTAGGAAGCTTTAAAGTTTTAAATTGCGTAAGCCGTTATTATGTAAAAAATCATGGTTTACCTAAAACTCTAAAAGATTTAAAAAATCATTACATTGTTCGCTACAGTCAAACACTTGGTATCCCTGATCCGGGTTTCGAATATTTAGATAGCAATAATCAATTGCAATCAATGACGATGAAAAGCCAGCTTACTGTTAACTCCTCAGAGGCATATTTAAGCGCCGCACTAAATGGCTTTGGGCTTATTCAAACCCCTATTCATGGTATTAGTAAACATTTGGAATCTGCCGAACTTGTCCAAGTTTTGCCTCAATACGCTATGCCCGACCTACCAATCAATATTTTATACCCGAATAGGCGTCACTTACCCAAACGCGTAAGTGCATTTATGCTTTGGCTTGAAGAACAATTGAGTGTATTTACAAAGTAATAACCTAGTTGCTCGCTTGAGTTACTAATACAAGTTACAGATTTTTAATCTGCTCAAGCAACACATTAGTTGTCCAATCAATACCGTTATACGCAACATCCGGCTTGTAAAAATCTCCTGCTCCACGAGCTCTATTTACATATACTTTATTTGGCACTACAACTTTACCGAAGCCTGAAGGTAAATCAGCTAAACGTACCTCCATATACATCGAGTCTGCGCTACTTGGTGCACCAAATAACGTTGTATTGTCAAAAAGCTTAAACTTATCAAGCGCATCTAAACAAGCACTGGCGCACTGCGGCGGCACTATAACAAACACTTTGGTTTTAAAGTCACTCGCTAAAGGCTTTTGCGTCATGTTAATTAGCGTATTAGTTTCTTGTTCTACATAAAATGGGGCATCATTTTTAAGTGATAAAGCCATACCAGCAGCTACGGTTTTAACTATTTTCAATAATTCAGGCTGATCTTTTACAATCTCTAATAAAGACACTACATGGTCGGTATTATCTTTTGATGCTCTCCACCACACTTGCGTGTTTTGAGATTTATCATTTGCTTTTTGTTCTACTACCTTTTCACCCCATAATTCTTTGGCTATTTGTGAGCTCCAATAAGATGAGCCACCTTGGTTATGACGCAAATCTAATACCACGGCTTTTGCAGTAAGTAACTTGCTACGCTGCTGTTGTATTTTTTCAAACACTTTATTGTATGCAGCAGTTTGTTTATCTGTTGATGAAAAGCTAGGCATAGCAATCCAAGCAATGTTTTTATCAGGCCACGTTAAATCAATGGGGAGTTCATCACCGTTATAAGCATTTTCTAAATGCCTGCTTGCTGACTTAGGCCTTACTGACCAATTGAGTACTTGTGTATAGGTATTGCCATTGGCTTTAACAAATTCGCATTCTTTTAAAGGAGTTAAAAATGGGTTGCCCTCGTCAATTAGTAACCGCCAACCTTGCTGCCACCAATGCCCAGGTTGTGCAACTTCACCATGAAACTTAAATATTCTCTCACGCATTAAGGTATCAGTGCTTTGCCCATCACATTGGCTTACAACGTCGCCTTTGCTAATATTTTTGGTTTCGCTGTAATACACTTTTAGCGCGTCACCTCGCCATACAGCTCTAAAGCCCGGCCAGCGGCGCGCGGGTCTATCTACGCTTGAAAACGCACCGGCGTGGCCATCTTGTAAAATAGTGCTAAAACGAGAAATTGCCGCTGCATGAACCTGCGGCCCGCTCGCTTGAGTTGAGAGTTTAAGCGCTTGTGCTTTTGCCTGTTTTAATAAATCAGGGAACGCGGGGTTGTTAGCATCAAACATACCTGGGTGATTTTGTGCTGTAATGTTGTAAGCAGCTTGAATATCGTTTTCTATTACTGTTCGCCACTGCTCATCCGTTTGCGGTGACACAGCGGTGTTAGCAAAACCCATAAAAGATACAATAAAGCTGCTAGTAGAAATAGTGAGCATAGATATTTTAACCATCATTCAAATCCTTTTGTTGTAGTTTTTTAATAGTTAAAACTGGAAACTATTGATGCCGTTTAACTTAGCACACACTTAAAATAATTATGCCTAAATGCCAGCTCTAGAGATTGTTTAATGCTTGAGTAGACGAATCCATTCATCGGGGTTTGCTAAAATAAAGTCATAAGTATCTTCATTATCTAAAGTGATTGTTATTGCATCGCTTGTTAGTGGTAAAATGCCTGCACCTCTCCCTGCTGACTTTTCAATTTTTACGATTGCGCTTCGTGTAAAAGTATAAGGCCCTAAACCAGCACTTTCATTGTATGGCTCAAAACGTACCTCACCTTGCGTTACATAAAATTTACCATCGGCTTTTGCAACACCACCTTGATACGTAGCTGTAGATGATTTGAGTATTTTATTGTTCATTTGGCTTTCCTGCTAATTAATTTACGTCAATAAAATGTATTCACTTTAATAAGTTATATAGCTTTATACTTTAAGGCAATCAATTTGTACCCAAAAAGCAAGTTATAATGACACGTACTTTATTTAGCCAATTAGAATCTAGGCTTCGAAAGATGCAAAGTTTAAAATGGGTGTTTTGTTAATTCTTTTTCTGAATTTTTTTAACTAAAGGCACTATCGCTAAAGCTAGCAATACGGCAAGAAAAAAGCTCACAAACGTATTACCAAACACCCATCTAAAAAAGATTCCTGAGAGAGACATTACAAAAGCTGACCAAAGCCATGGATTTATATTCTGCATACTATCTAGAGCACCTCATAACGCCCGCTAATGGGCTGGTTTGTAGCGCCAGCGGAAAACCAGTCCCAATTGACGCGCTTGTTAAACTTTTAATACTTTTCATGATGAGCTGCCGCATATCCGTCTTTGTATTCGCATTCTGGGCACAGCTCAGCCATTTCGTCATATTCACAAGCTGAATATATGTAAGGAGATTGGCACCACTTACAATCAAGAACTTCTTCTTCGTGGCTACAGACAAGGCAAATTTCATTGTCGATGTCGAAGGTCAAGTTGTGGCAGGAAGTGCACTTTATAGTAGCAATATCTTCTTTTTCTATTTTTTCGTAAGCTGCCTTAAGATAATTGCTATAGAACTCCGTGTAACTATATAAAACAGCAAGGCCATTTTCCTTTAGGTGCTTTGACTTCCAGTCCAAGCTTAAATGCTCTTCAGAGAAATTGATGACAAATAGTAAAACCTGCCCGACTAATGTCTTTGCTTCTTGGTCTGATATTGAAAATTCAAAGTGCTCAATTTCATTCCGCTTTTCCCTAGCAGTTTGAATAGCATTTAGATCTTCGTCGCTGAACTTAACGCCGCCAATTTTTTGCAGCCTTTTACAAGCAAGTTCACTACTTACAGTGTGTTGAGATGGAGATGGGTATTTATCAATATTTGTGAAGACAAACGCTGGATGAATTTGCCTGAGCTTCTCTTTAAACAAAAGCTCTACAACGTGCGCAAGATCAACAATAATCCTCTTCCAATTCCCCAGCCCTTTTTCCTCAATTGGCCCCATGTGTCTTAATGCATGTTCCAAGGAATCACTTGCATTTTCTATTAGATTAAATTTGTTCATAGATACTCAGTGAAGCCTAACAACTTTGTCTACGACATTTGTCGTTTTATAAACCGACAAATGTCCCTATATTACAATGCATTTATCTTAGCCAGCAAATAACCACCTGTAAACAATTAGTTAACTACAAAGAAATCTCCGTTAATGCTGTAACACACCTAAATGGGGGAGATCAGTAATATTCGACAATGCATAAATCACTGCACATTTTTAGAGCAACTTTTATAAAAAATTAATATTGTAAAATCGTTTTTTAACGCAGGTAATGAGTTATTTAAAACGCTTAGGTTTTAACGTTTTGAATACAGTTGGTATTGTACCTATATATTGCAACACGTTTGAAATAGTGTTGTGAGCACTGTGAAATAAAAGGACTCTAAATAAAAAAGCGCTACAAATAGGTAGCGCTGGCATTATTACTTAATGGTTGTTTATTTAAAGCTTAGGCTCTTTATTTAAAAGAAGCCGAGCGGATCTTCGCTGTAGCTCACTAATAGGTTTTTAGTTTGTTGGTAGTGATCAAGTGCTAGTTTGTGTGTTTCGCGCCCTATTCCTGATTTTTTATAACCACCAAATGCAGCATGTGCTGGGTACATGTGGTAACAGTTGGTCCACACTCGGCCAGCTTCAATTTTACGCCCCATGGAATAAGCACGGTTCATGTTTCTACTCCACACACCTGCGCCTAAGCCAAATTCTGAGCTGTTGGCAAGTTCGAGTGCTTCGGCTTCATCTTTAAAGGTCGACATAGAAATAACAGGGCCAAAAATTTCTTCTTGGAACACACGCATATCGTTTGTGCCCTTTAATAACGTAGGTTGTATGTAGTAACCACCGTTTAAGTCATCACTTAGCTGCTCTACATTACCGCCAGTGAGTACTTCAGCGCCTTCTTTTTTGCCTATTTCAATGTAGCTCAGTATTTTATCAAATTGCGCTTTTGAAGCTTGTGCGCCAACCATAGTTTCGCTATCTAGCGGGTTTCCGCGTTTAATTTTTAAGGTACGTTCGAGTATTCGCTCAATAAACTGCTCGTAAATGTCTTCTTGAATAAACAGCCTTGATGGACACGTACACACCTCGCCTTGGTTGAAGTAAGCAAGCACGGCGCCTTCAATAGCTTTGGATAAAAACGCATCGTCTTTTTCCATTACATCATTAAAAAATATATTGGGCGATTTACCGCCAAGCTCGACCGTTGAAGGAATAATATTTTCAGCAGCGCATTTCAAAATATGTGAGCCCACAGGCGTTGAACCTGTAAATGCAATTTTAGCGATACGCTTGCTTGTTGCCAGTGCTTCACCCGCTTCTTTACCGAAGCCGTTTACTATATTTAATACGCCTGCAGGGAGTAAATCGCCAATTATCTCCATTAAAACTAAAATAGAAGCTGGTGTTTGCTCAGCCGGTTTTAAAATTACGCAGTTACCTGCAGCAAGTGCTGGCGCTAGTTTCCAGGCGGCCATTAAAATAGGGAAGTTCCACGGAATAATTTGCCCAACAACACCTAGTGGCTCATGAAAATGATACGCAACGGTGGTTGCGTCTATTTCACCTATAGTGCCGTCTTGCGATCGTAGGCACCCTGCAAAGTAGCGAAAGTGATCTGCCGCTAGCGGAATATCAGCAGCGAGTGTTTCACGAATTGCTTTACCGTTATCCCATGTTTCGGCAACAGCTAGTAACTCTAGGTTTTGCTCAATTCTGTCGGCTATTTTTAGCAGTATGTTACTTCGGTCGGTCACCGACGTTGTGCCCCATTGCTCTCGCACTGCATGCGCTTTGTCGAGAGCCAGCTCTATGTCGTCTTTGTCTGAACGCGGTATCTGGCAAAATACCTTACCGTTTACTGGGCTTATATTATCAAAGTATTGGCCATTTACAGGCTTTACCCACTCTCCGCCAATGTAGTTTCCGTATTGTTGTTTAAAGTTTACGAGTGCGCCGTCGCTACCTGGATTTGCATATATCATGTGTGTGATCTCTTTATTGTTGTTAGCTAAAGGTCGAACATTTATATAAAACAAAATGCTTTATATTTAATCGACATTAAACTAACAAGTACCTAAAAACTTGATTAGCTGTCCACAAAAGTTGTCTGTGAGTCCAAACTAATAAAAACCTAAAGGATTGATATGCACACATCTCAGTTAAACAAAAAACGCCAACAACTTGATGTATTAATAGAAAATAAAGTCACATTCGCTGCAGATAGCAGTGAGTTGAGTATTTACGACACGTATCAAAGCGCGCAAAAGGTGGCACTGCACTCAAACGAGCTGCTGTTTTGTGCCATGCTAAGCGGCAAAAAGGTAATGCACGTAGAAAGGAGCCAATACCATAAAGTATTTTTACCACACGAGTCGTTTGTATTAGCGCCAGAGCAAGGTGTTTTAATTGATTTTCCACAAGCATCAATGCACGCCCCAACCACCTGTTTAGCCATTGAAATTAGCACAGATAAAATAACGAGCGTGGCGAATGCACTAAACATGCAGCAAAATTTTGCACACGATGGCTTATTTGAATATGTACCTCAGTTAGTGCATACCCAACATAATATTCAAACGCAGCAATTATTAGAGCGCATGGTGCATTTATTTAGTGAGCAAGGCGCACAGCGACATTACTTGATTGATTTGTCGTTGAACGAATTGATCACCCGTTTATTACAACAACAAAGCCGCGAGCTATTGCTAGCTAGCTGCGATAAGCCACGCCTTAAAACAAAAGTGAGCGATGCCCTGCTTTATATTGAAGAACACTTAAGTGAAACGCTCGACATAAATACCTTATGCAAAATAGCATGTATGAGCCGAAGTAAGTTTTATCATCAATTTAAACTCGCATTTGGCACTACCCCAGCCCTTTGGCAGCAACAGTTAAGACTAAAAAAAGCGCGTACTCAATTACTACAAGGCCATGCAATTAGCCAAGTGTGCTTTGATGTTGGATTTAATAGCGCGAGCCACTTTAGTCGCCTATTTAAACAAACCTTTGGCATTGCGCCTAAAGAATGCCGACATTAGCCCTAAAATCTTATTTTTTTACTTTGCTAACGCCCTGAATATGTTAGTTTATTAACATGTGTATTGAGTAAAGAATTGGTATGAGTAAGCAAACCCGCTGGACCCTAAAAAGTATTGCTAAAGAGTTAGGTGTGTCTAACGCGACAGTATCTAATGCGTTTAATCGCCCTGATCAGCTATCGGCTAAACGCCGAGACGATATTCTTGCAGCGTGTAAAACTTTGGGCTATTACGGGCCCAATAAGGCCGCGCAATCGTTGCGTAATGGCACATTTAATATTGTCGCTTTAGTGCTGCCCGATAGTGTGGAATACATGGTGTCGGACCCTGTGGCTAGCAGCTTTATGCGCGGTGTTACCTCGGTGCTTGAAAAAAACGGCATTAATGTTTTATTGTTTTCAGGTAATAGCGGTAACCTTAACAACGTGGTCGACTTGGTAGATGGCTTTATTTGTTATGGCCGCCCTCGTAATAACGCGTTAGTTGAGCAGTTAAAAACAGTGTCTAAACATGTAGTGACAATTGATTTTGATATTGCTCGCAATGCCTCTGTAAATATTAATAACGAGCAAGCAAGTTACGAAATTGCTAAACACGTACTGCATAATCAAAGCGATAAAGTGGCTATATTAGGGCTTAGATTACTTGATGAAAACGTATTATGCCGCGTGTATGAACACCACGAATTTGAAACCGGACAATCTATTTCGCATCAACGTTTACGTGGTTATCAACGCGCTTTAAGCGAGGCAAATATTACGGTAGCTGACGATCGTATTTGGAACATTCCTGAAAGTAGCGAGCGTTTTGCTAATATTGCTGCTAAAGAGGTTTTAAGTGCCTCCCCTCGTCCTAACGTTATTATTTGTATGAGTGATTTAATTGCGCTTGCCACAATGCGAGAAGCAATAAAACAAGGCATAAAAATAGGTGAAGAACTGCGTATTGTGGGCTTTGATGGTATTGATGAAGCAGCCCGGTTTGTGCCTCGCCTCACCACCATTCATCAAAACAGCCAAGAAAAAGGCGTTATAGCCGCCGAATTATTTATTTCTAAAGAAGAAAAAACTCAGGAAGTCAGTTACGAATTAGAGATTGGTGCGAGTAGTTAGCTTACAAACCTTGTAATAGTTTTATGTGTTAAAAAGCCAAGCTACTTAAGCTTGGCTTTTGCTTTACATGGCGTTTGTAAATTACTTTTATAACATTAAGCTAAAAATGAATTTAAGTTAATCGTTGTTTCTTCATCACCATTTACCTGCGTAATAAGTGCATGGCGTAATTTAAAATCAACAGTAAGTGAAATAGTTTGCTCATCTAGTTGCCACGATAAACAACACATACTGCCTTCACCTTGGGCGCTAAATTCACCTGCAAATGCAGGGTGTGAATTGCGAATTTTAATTAATTCAATTAAACCTTTTACTACAGGCTTATTTAAGGCTTTGTCGATTATATTTGCATCTAAATATGGGCGGTTAATATCACGGCCTACATTTGTATTTGTCAGTAATTCCATGTCGTTTTCGCAAGCAAATAGGCCGCCGTAATAAACTTGTGGTACACCTGGAGCAAAAAATTGAATTGCACGCGACAGTAAGTAATCAAAGTCTTTAGCGCCTAATGCGTTGTAGTACGTACAGTTAACTTGATATAAGTCGACATTACTCGCCGCAGCGCCCGTAGCTTGGCGGCTTTGGTTGTTGCTGTTGGCGTGCATTGTTTCTACTAGGTTATCAATCTGCTGTGCATTTAATAGCCCTGGTTTGTCGCCCATTGGACCTGCGTCAATAATGCCAATACCGTCATGTGTATCAAGTACAGTTAAGCAATTACGTGGCGAAATTTGTAACCATTTGAGCAGTGCATCTACATCGTTGTTAAATAAGCTGTGTAAAATAAGCGGTGGTAACGCAAAGTCGTAAACCATATTTACGCGTTTTGCCACTTCTACCTGAGTTTGATAATGGCTATGAATTTCTGCAATGGTTTCCATGCCTAAATCGTTTGCTTGCTTAGATAAGTTATCTAGGTAGCCAAACGTTTCATCAAGCATAAAGCAGTTAGTGCCAGCTTGCTTAATAGCGTAACCCGCCGCATCTAAACGAATAATATTTACATTGTTAGCCGAAAATTTAGTGAGTACGTTATTTAAATACGCAACACCGGCTTCTACTTTTACGTTTATATCAATTTGGTTATCGGTAAAAGTGGTCCAGAAGTCATACGTTTTACCATCACCACATTTCATTGGGGTAAAGCAACTACCAGGACGTGGGCGGTAAATTGCTTTTTGCTCAGCTTCGCTCATACCATTTGGAAATACATCATCTTTGGTTAAAAACAAATCCCAAAATTCTGATTGCTTACCTTTAGCTAATACATCTTGAAACTGAAAAGACTGCGCCGATACATGGTTAACAATTAGGTCAGCCATTAAGTCGAGATCTTTACCTAATACTTGTATGTCTTCCCAAGTGCCTATTCTAGAATCAACTTCACTATGGTCAATAGGGTCAAAGCCAGCATCGCTGCCATCAATAGGATTGTAAAATGGCAATAAGTGCACACCACCAAATACGCCTTTTAAAGGGCCGTTTAAAAGTGTGGTTAGCGCGCCTATATTTTGGCCAGTGATTCGATCAGCATATGTGATCAATTGAACTTTATTCTTCATCATTGTGTGATTACCATGTTGAAACTTAATCGATTAAGATATATCTTTAACTAGCGAGTAAGAATTTACAAGTAATTTTTAATAATTTTACATACAAATTTCGTGTCTCACGTAATACTACAGTAAGCAACTGACTGACTTACGAAGTATTAATAGAGAATTTAACGAGGAATAAACACATGACAAAATCACACACTCACGTAAGCAGCGACCCACTGCAACAAATACGCTGGCTTACATACATGATGTTTTTTATGTTTGCCATGACCTCTGACGCAGTCGGCATGATAATCCCCGAACTTATAAAAGATTTCGGTTTGAGCATGACTCAAGCGAGTGCATTTCATTACGCTCCTATGGCACTCATTGCCTTTAGTGGATTATTTTTAGGCTTTTTAGCTGACAGCCTTGGCCGTAAAAAAACCATTATGCTAGGTCTATTAATATTTTCCGCGAGTTGTTTTTTATTTGCATTTAGCACCAGTTTTACTTTCTTTTTAGTATTGCTTTGCTGCATAGGCCTGGCCATTGGTTTATTTAAAACCGGCGCACTGGCATTGCTTGGCGATATTTCACATAGTAACGACGACCATACTAAAACTATGAACAAGGTTGAGGGCTTTTTTGGCATTGGCGCTATTGTAGGCCCTGCCCTAGTTGGTGTTTTATTAGTGCAAAACGTTAGTTGGACATACCTGTATATTACTGCGGGCGTAATGTGTTTAATCCTTGCTTTATTAGCATGGCGCGCAGACTACCCTGACGTAGTTAAAACAACTGAAAAGCCAGCCTCTTTGGCCACGACCATGAAAATGATAAAAAACCCTTATGCACTTGGCTTTTCTTTAGCTATTGCACTTTATGTAGCGACTGAAGTGGCTATTTATGTATGGATGCCAACGCTATTAAAGGACTACACAGGCTCTTGGCCACTCCTTGCCACTTATGCACTTACTATATTTTTTATACTACGTGCTGCAGGTCGTTTTATTGCCGTATGGTTACTAAATCGTTATAGCTGGCAAGGTGTTATGGCTTATTTAAGCTTAGGTATTGCGCTTTGTTATGTGGGTACACTTATTGGTGGCGTTGACTGGGCTGTAGGGTTATTACCTCTTTCAGGTTTATTTATGTCTATGGTTTATCCAACTTTAAACTCTAAAGGTATATCGTGTTTTCCTGCTGAGCGCCATGGAGCCGTAGCCGGCGTTATATTATTTTTTACCGCATTATCGGCTGCTTTAGCTCCTTTATTTATGGGTATGATCAGCGATTACTTTGGCCATGTGCGCTATGGCTTTTACTTAGCAACAGGGTTTGCCGTGATTTTATTTGTAGCTATGTTGTTCAATTATTTACGCGACCCATCAATGAGTGCTTTACAAGAAAATAACCCAACAGCTTAATAAATTTGTATCTCAATACAATAAAAAATACTTTTAAAATCAACATATGAATAATAAAAGAGCAAATTAAACACAAAATAATTTGCTTATTGTAAAATATTTGTTATTTTTACTTAATCGATTAAGTGAAAATAACAAATCCTACTGGGTTCAACACAACGAGGCGTTCACATGACAACACACAATACACCTTTATATTTAATCAGCGCTTTAGCACTTGCCGTAAGTCAAGGCGTTAACGCACAAGAAACAGACCAAGCAACACCTGAAGCATCACAAAACAAAGGTCTTGAAACAATAGTTGTAACCGGCGTACCACGTCGAACAACAATCATGGCTTCAAGCGTTTCAGTTAGTAGCGTATCACTTGAACAAGTTCAGGTGTCTACTCCTCGCTCAACAGCCGAGGCTTTTAGAATCATTCCTGGTATTCGTGCAGAATCGACAGGTGGCGAAGGTAATGCAAATATTGCTGTTCGTGGCCTGCCAGTTGCTTCAGGCGGTGCAAAATTTTTACAATTACAAGAAGATGGTTTACCTGTACTGCAATACGGTGATATCGCTTTTGGTAATTCAGATATTTTTATGCGATTAGATAACACTGTGCAAACTATCGAATCGATTCGTGGTGGCTCAGCATCTACTGCCGCAAGTAATGCACCTGGTGGCATTATTAACTTTATCTCTAAAAATGGCGAAAACGAATCTGGCAGTGTATCTACAACACTTGGCTTAGATTACGACAGCGTTCGTACAGACTTTGAATACGGCACTTACTTAACCGATAGCGTGCGTTTTCATGTTGGTGGCTTTGTTCGACAAGGCGAAGGCCCGCGCGAAACAGGTTACACGTCTAATAAAGGTGGCCAAATAAAAGCTAACCTTACAAAAGATTTCGACAACGGTTACGTTCGCCTTTACTACAAACACTTAGACGATAAGAGTGTTGGCTACCTTCCAATGCCAATGTACTCAAATGGTGACTCTATTGCTGGCTTTGATGCGCAATCAGACACACCTCACTCAGCGTTATTTACTAAAACAGTACGTTTAAATGGTGAAAACCAAATCAGTAGCGGCGATATTCGCGATGGTATGAATCCAAAGGTTGACTCTGTTGGTTTTGAAGCTGTATTTGATTTAGATAACGATTGGCGTATCGAAAACCGTTTTCGTAAATCATCAATAAGCGGCAACTTTAACTCGCTTATTCCTGCAGAGGTTGGCAGCGCATCATCTATTGCACAGAGCATTGGTGGTGTAGGCGCAACACTCAGTAACGCAAACACGGGCGCTGCATTTAACGACGACCTTGCTATGCGAATTCATACGTTTGACGTAACAATGAACGACTTCGATTCATTAGTTAACGACTTTAAACTAACTAAATCGTTTGATGATGACACCAGCATTACCTTTGGTTATTACGCGTCAACACAAAACATTGCTATGTCGTGGTTATGGAATTCATACCTTATGGAGCTTAAAGGCGACAATGCTGCATTATTAAATGTTACTGCAGCTGACGGTACTGAATTTTCAGAAAATGGTTTATATGCATATGGCACACCTTACTGGGGAAACTGTTGCCAACGTGATTACGACACAGAGTACGACACCCGTGCACCATACGTTGCATTCTCTACTAAATTAGGCGACGTAAGCATTGATGCAAGTGCCCGTTACGACAGTGGCGAAGCTCGCGGTAACTATGCAGGTGCCGTAACATCAACTGTAGATATGAACCGCGACGGAGAAATATCAATCCCTGAGCAAAACGTTGCAGGTATTGATATTGCCAACGCCAGCCCAGTAAACTATGACTGGAACTATTCTTCTTATTCAATTGGTGCTAATTATCAAATTGACCCAAGCCTTGCTACGTTTGCACGTATTAGTAAAGGTGGGCGTGCAAATGCTGACCGTCTTTTATTTGGTAAAGTACGCGCCGACGGCTCTGTTGCAAAAGAAGACGCTGTTGATGAAGTAAACCAGTTTGAGTTTGGTGTTAAAAAGCGCTTTGATTCATTATCAGTGTTTGCTACTGCGTTTTTTGCCGAAACTGAAGAGCAAAATTTTGAAGCAACATCACAAACGTTTTTTGACCGTGAATACGAAGCAAAAGGGATTGAAATAGAATCTACTTACTTTATTGATGCATGGGATTTTCGCGGTAATTTAACTTGGACCGATGCAGAAATAGCAAAAGATGCGCTTAACCCAGATGTTGTAGGTAATACACCACGTCGTCAAGCCGATTTAATTTACTCATTAATGGCACGTTACAACTATGAAAAAGGCGCTGCA
Source organism: Pseudoalteromonas sp. SG45-2 (assembly GCF_014164115.1). Classification (NCBI taxonomy): domain Bacteria; kingdom Pseudomonadati; phylum Pseudomonadota; class Gammaproteobacteria; order Alteromonadales; family Pseudoalteromonadaceae; genus Pseudoalteromonas; species Pseudoalteromonas sp. SG45-2. Next base: position 18,173 of record NZ_JACJEO010000034.1, on the reverse strand, counting down.
GGGGTAAGTTTCATTGGTACTACCGATGCATACGCTCAAGATAATAACGATCTACAATTTGACGGCTACACACAGGTAAATGGCTTTGTAAGCTATGACTTATCTGAAAACCTTAATATTGCGCTTAATGTGAATAACCTATTTGATACAGTAGGTATTACAGAAGCAGAAGAAGGTTCAGTACCTGAAAATAACATTATTCGTGCCCGTACTATTAACGGCCGCACAACGTCGGTAACTTTAAAATACGCTTTTAACTAAATGTGTGTATTGCGCTGCGGTGAGTAGTCACTGTAGCGCCTTTTAAAGTATGAATAAATAACACCCTTCACGTTTTTTAGCCTAGCCTTGCTAGGCTTTTTAGGATATTCCAAATGACTAAACTCCTGTGCTTAGGCGAGCTATTAATTGATATGCTGCCACAAGATGCTAATAACTCAGCCTATTTACCTATACCAGGTGGCGCGCCTGCCAATGTAGCTGTTGGCTACGCAAAACTCGGCGCAGAGGCTGCATTTTGTGGTGGTAAAGGGGACGATCATTTTGCCAATCAATTAAGTAATGCATTAGCGCAATACAATGTAAATACAGACTATTTATTTACCATTCCAGGCTCACAAACCGCCATGGTTATAGTAAGCCTTGATGAAACCGGCGAGCGTAGTTTTGGCTTTTATCGCCATAACACAGCCGATGTACTATTAACGCAGGCGCATTTAGCGCATATAAATTGGCAAGAAATAAGCACACTACACTTTTGTTCAAACACATTAACCGAATCAGCAATTGCCAACACAACGGTTAAAGCGCTAGAACTTGCAAAAGCGAATAATAAGCTCGTCAGTTTTGATGTGAATTTACGCTACAGCTTGTGGGAAAACACAAACGATATAGCAAGCAATGTAAAAGCCTGTTACACCTATTGTGACATAGTAAAACTCTCGCGTGACGAACTTAATTTTTTAGCTCAGCATAGCGATACAACGAGCGATGATTACATTCAAATGCTATTAAATACCGGAGTAAAACTGGTGTTTTTAACCGATGGACCAGAGCCTGCCACGGTTTACCACAGCGCATTTACACTTAACGAATCGGCACCAAAAATAAACGCCGTAGATACAACAAGCGCAGGTGATGCATTTATAGCGGGGGTTTTATACTACTTAAATAACTTAGGAAGTGATTTACCACTAGCAGATAAACTAAATGATAAAGCGAGCGTAAAAGGCGCCCTGCACTTCGCTCTTAAATGTGGCTCTAAAGCGTGTTTAGCTAAAGGGGCATTTCCGGCATTACCTGTGCTGGCTGATGTACTTTAATAGACCTAATGTTTTTTAAGTTCAAATATATGCAGTAACGCGTAGTTACTGCATAGCATCAAACACCATTTTACTATCCACTATTTGTTCAAAGTGCGTTATTTTTTGATTTTTAAGCTGCCAAATATGCGCGACCCTAGCTTGCATTTTTTTACCCGTTTTAATATAAGTACCAGAGTACGTGCCATACACTACAACAGTATCATCTTGGGATAAGTAGTTTTGTGGCGTAAACGTGTAGTTATACCACTCGCTTGCAAGCTTTTGAAAAACATGTTCAGTAATGTCATTCATACCATGGTATGTACCAGCATAAGCAAAACCGTCAGCCTCTTTCCAAGTAATAGTATCACTTGCATGAGCAACTAAATTTTGCCCATTCTCTTGTGATGTTTTGCCTTCATACGTACTTTTAATTATGTCTATGTTGCTCATTTTTGCACACCCTTGCACTATAAAAAGGAAGCTCAATAAAGCTGTAATATAAACAGCTTTATTATTTAGAAATTTCATCACACTATACTAGCGCAACTGATTGCTGTAAGTAGGTAACCCACTGCTCAGTTTTTCCATAATAATGGGCTATATCGGCTTTTTGCCACTTACCTGTGTTAAATTCAAATGCTGCACTAGGAAAGCCTTGCCCATGAATATCGTGCAATAAGCCTCGGCTTTGTGCTATATGTTGATCTGTTGCACCGCCTTCTAGCGCATTAAAGTGGGTTTCAAATAAGGCCTTGTTTAAACCCAGCTCCAATGCAATATCAGTCAGTACATGCAGCTGCATAATGTTTTTACCCTGAGCATAATAAGCATGTTGAATACTATTAAGCATTTCCCCACCTGATATACCAAGCTCTTGCGCTGCCAATATAGCGGTAATAGCCGGAGCCGAGTTGAGTATAATATCGTTGGTTTTTAAAAGCCCATCAGTATAGTTACTACCAAATACCTGACCGGTTTTCTTCGCTATGACACTGTCGTTTTTAAGTGCAAATTCACGCCATGCAGGAGTCACAGGTTTGACATTATCACCTGTTAGCATACCTCCACTGTGTACTTTTACAATTAAACCATCAATATTTTCAGCAGCGGTGATCAAGGGCACGCTGCCGTAAGTCCAACCACATAAAGGGTCAACAATTATATGTAACGTTACGTTTTTCATTAATATTTCCTATCTAAATAATTGCTTAACGCAAGGGCACTTAGTGCCATTGCATCTCACCCATAACCACTTTTGAGCCCAACTCTAAGATGCTTCTTGCACCTAAATCAGGGTAAGCTTGAGTCATACTCTCTACAAATTCAGTTGAGTTTTTTGCATTTTTTGCAGCGCTATCCGCTTTATTTAAGTATCCTTTCATGAATGACACACCAGAAAGGTCTTGTTTACTGCCCTGTAAAAAATGACCTGGAATAACAGTCTGTGGTTTTAAATTCTCGATGTTATCTAATGTTGACTGCCAAGTTTGACGCTCTGCAGCAGTGCTCGAATCGGCCAACCACACATGCATTTGATCAAATACTACAACCCCACCCAGCACTGTTTTTATAGAAGGGATCCAAAGGTAAGTATGCTTTGGATCATGCTGTAAATTTTTAATAATAATTTCTTTCCCATCTATAGTTAGGCTATTTGATAGCATTACTTCTGGCAAAATAAGTTCTTTAGGTGCATTGCTCTTTAAAATAGGCCCCCAATAATTTAACTTTCCTTGCATTGAGCGTTTAATATTCTCTACTGTTGATTTAGTCGCTAATAACTTTGCTTTTGGAAAAGCAGCTTTAATTACATCTAAACCAAAGTAAAAATCAGGGTCGCTGTGACTAATATAAACAGCTGTTAATGTTTTACCGCTCGCTTTTATTTTTTCAACCAATGCTTGTGCATCATTACGCTGAAATTGGGCATCCACTAATAACACTTCGTTATCACCACTTATAATGCTTGATGAAACAGCAAAAATACTTTTGTCTTGTGCGTTATATACATCAACAACTAATTCACTTTGCGCTAATACCGGTTGCATTAATGTGCTTGCTAATAAAGCTGTTGCTGCTAATACGTGTTTAACTTTTTTCATTCTCAGTAGCCTGTTTGTTATTTCGTTAAGATGAGGCTATTGTATGTTGCAATTTAAGAATGAAAAACTAGGCAGAATGCAACTATCTGTTGCATAAATCGAACATATAGGCAAAGTGAATGGATAGAATTATTGCAGCTGATGTATTTATAAAAATTGTAGAGCAGAAAAGTCTAGCCGGTGCTGCCCGTGCTTTAGATATGTCTAGATCTATGGTTACACGGTATTTGAATCAAATGGAAAAGTGGGCAAATACCCAACTACTCCATCGGTCAACAAGAAAAATAACACTCACGTCAGAGGGTGAAAAAGTACTTAATCATAGCCGAGAGCTCATTGCCATCGCCCAAAACATCAGTGCGCCGATAGAAAGTAATAACAGATTAAACGGGCAAATTAGGTTGTCGTGCTCGCCTTTTTTAGCACATGATGTACTACCAGATATGTTGCAACAATTCTTACACGCTCATCCCGAAGTCAGTATTGATGTACAAATTAGTAATCACGTTACAAATTTGGTAGAAGAGCGAATAGATTTAGCAATTAGAATTACCAATGACTTAGATCCTAATATAATTGCTCGCCCACTTGGGAAATGCCATTCAGTATTATGTGCAAGCCCAGAATATTTAGAAAAAAACTCTAAGCCTATAACTACGGATGATTTGAGTCGCCATAACTGTTTAAACTATTCACGGTTTGAAAAAAGTATGTGGCATTTTTCACACCCTGAAAAACCCGTATCTGTAGCGATTGCTGGTAACTTCAGTGCTAATGATTCGAGCTTACTGTTAAAAGCTGCTCTTAATAATCAAGGAATAACTCTACAACCTAAGTTTGCTGCGCAGAAATATATAAATAATGGAAAGTTAATACATTTACTACCACACCTTAAACCACAAACTTTGAGCATATACGGTATTTACCGCTCTAGGAAACATCAGTCACTTGCACTTCGTTCATTTATTGATAGCTTAGTAACGTATTTTGATAAAATTGATACTTAACAATAAGCGAAAACTATTAAACGTTCGCTATAAGTCCTTTGTTTAAGAGTTGAAATAGCGCTTTGTAAGCGCTATTTTTTGAAAGAAGGGATTTATTATTCGTCTAGCCAATCTATGGCTGCGGTAGCATTTTCAAAGTATTGAACCTCACCCGATATGAACCAGTTACCTATTTTGGCCATTCGAGCTTGCCACTCTTTATTACCGTAAATAGCTACTTTTTTAAATTCTTTAGAGTGCTTAACACCTAACTTGAGGTCGTCCCACGCTGCGCGTAATTCCCAACCTTCAAGCTCGCTACCATCTATTAAGGCGTTTACAACTGGGTGCTTAACTTCGCCAAGAGCTGAATTTATCATTGGGGTAATTATTTTGTAGTCGTCGTGAGTAAGCGTACCAACGGCTTTAAGTTTTAAAAAAAACTCTCTTCCTGCACGTTCAAGACCAATCGATAAACCATGTGTTGTGTGTACCATTACTGCTCTCCTTAAATAGGCTGAGTGGTAAAAGTACACCTTCTAAAATTAATTAGTCCTGAACTAAATCAATAAATAGTCCTGAGCTAGATCATTAAATAGTCTCAAATAAACGACTCAATTACGCATTTTGTACGCGAGATATCTGGTTTTCTACATCAGTTAAATGGCCCGTTTTAAGCCATACTTTTGCACCATTACTTCCCGCTTTAACGTTAACAGAGCTATTAATAGGCACTCTTAACCAACTGTTTTTTACAAGGGTATCGGCTTGCTCATCAAATGAGCCTTCAAGTACTAGCAGCTCTGCTCCGCCTTTTGCGCTTATAACCATGCAGGCGTTGGGCTTAAAGTCCAACAAGCTTACGTCTTCAAAATCGTCTTTGTATAAAGGGGTTACGGCTACATTTTTAAAACTAGGGTGCGCCGTACTTTGCATCAAGTCCGTTTGTAAACGCACGTGGGTTCGATCATCTGGCTGAAACTGCCATAACTTTACAAATATAACGCAGCCATTTTCAGACCCCGGTTTGTGCTTTGATTGCGGTGGGTTACGGATATAAGAACCTGCCACAAAGTCACCATGTTCATCTTGAAATACCCCTTCAAGCACAACAAACTCTTCACCGCCTGTATGAACATGCGGCGAAAATTCACTGCCAGGTGCATAACGAACAATAGTCGTTGCGCGAGCAACTTCGTCGCCCACTCTATCGAGCGCTCGCCTATCAACGCCCGCCATTGGCGATGCAACCCACGGAAGTGATTCGCTATGTACCACAACTCGTTTACTAAAATCGGCAGCAATTTTCATATTTGGCTCCTAAGCGTAACTCCACTTAAATTTTAAACTAATAACCTAATTAAGCTGCAACACTTGGGCGTTTTGCTACTTTTTCTTGCCATGCAACTAAATGGGTTAACTCATTCGGGATTGCTATTTGTGCAAATCCAGCAAATACCATCCCAGCATACAATGTAATATCAGCAATACTAAACGGCTCACCTGCAACAAACGCCGATTGCGCTAGTACATCATTAAAATAGCTAAACCCTTGGCGTGCTTTTTCGCCTTGTTTTTCACCCCAAGCCACATTTTGATACGTTTCAAGCTCTGGACCTAAGCCATCAGTTGCATGATGAAAGTAAGTTGCCACAGCGTCAAGCACCATAGATTCTGCGCGTTTTTGCATCATGTTAATTACTGCACGCTCTTTTGCGGTTTCACCCATTAAAGATGGGCCTTCAAATGCGGTATCAATATACTCAGTAATAGCGGTACTTTCTGATATAAACGTGCCGTCATCTAGCTCTAATACGGGTACACCTGCTAATGGATTTTTAGCTAAAAAGGCTTTTGTTCTGTGTTCACCATTTAATAAATCAACAGGTACAAACTCAACATTTGAAGTGGCATTTTTTTCAGCTAAAGCGATACGAACACGAAGTGGATTTGGAAAGTTTTCTACATCATAAATTTTCATAGCAATCTCTATCTTTATTGTTTAAAAGTGAGCCAATGGCGGAGCCTACCTATCGATAGGTAATTTATAATATTAAACTAAATTTAAGTCAACGTTTAAATTTTTCTGGTTTATGGGATTTAACTTAATTCATAATAAAATTATGGAGTTGCTTAAAAGTAAAAACACTTGTAAATAACTACCTACTGGTCGATAATTTTGCTGTACCAATTGCATTAAATAAGTGATCTATTATTGCGCTAGGAAAATAGCGCAATAACGAGGCGAAAATCATGACATCTAGTTATTCTGTATAAATAATTTTTAACGCAGTTAGTGTGTTATTTAATGCGATACAATGATCATGTTTTTAATAAAACTGGTGTTACTGCAGATAGGAAATATTAAAAATGAGTAAAAAAGAAGCTTTATTAAAAGCCGCTGAAAACAAGGTGCGCCTTGGCGGATACAGTAATTTTAGTTTTAGAGAGCTAGCCTGCGAAGTCGGCATTAAAAGCGCCAGTGTGCACTATCACTTTGCGACTAAGGCCGATTTAGGTGCTGAGCTTGCTCATCAATATACTAATTCTTTTTTAGCTGCGTTAGGCGAGCCAAGCGAGCTTAAAGCAAGCGGTAAAAATCCTATTGATGTGTACACTCAGCTTTTTAGACGTGCATTAGTAACCGATAAAAAAATGTGTTTATGTGGGTTACTAGGAGCCGAAAGCGATAGCCTTCCAGATAAAGTACGCCTTGAAGTAAAACGCTTTTTTAATCAAAACCTAACATGGCTTAGCGCTGCACACTTAACTAATGGTGAGCCTAACCCCGCTCAAGCAGCTATTCAAACAGTGAGCCTGCTTGAGGGCGCTATGATGATAAGCAAAACGCTCGACGATAATAGTTACTTTGAACTTGCAACTCAGTAATACCTAAATTTAGTACACAAAAAAAGCGAGCTATTGATTATCAATAGCTCGCTTTTTTAATGCTTGAAATAACTTATGTGATTATTAAACCGCTGTTGGTTTAACTTTATGCTTAGAGTGCACAATTGCTAAAACAATTAAGCCAATCACTGTTACTACAGCGCCAATAGGTTTACCTAAATCGCTTGATAAGTTAAGACCAATTGCTGCAGTGCCAATATAAGAAACCGTTACCGCTGTTGCTATAACAGCAGGAACACTGGCAATCCAATGGAATGTACCACGGTCAAACAAGTACTTAGTGGCAAGCCATAATACGCTTGTAGAAAGCAGCATGTTTGAAAATGCAAAGTAGCGCCAAATTAACGAGAAATCGAGCTTCGTCATAAAGTACGCTATAGCAAGTATAGGCACCGCCACTAGTAAGCGATTACGTAAGCTTTGTGGAATATTAAACGCATCAACAACAGTTAAACGTAATGAGCGGAACGCTGTATCACCAGAAGTAATTGGGAATACGGCTACTGCAATAATTGCCATTATACCGCCAAATACGCCTAAGTAACTGTTAGCTACATGGTTAACAACTAAGCCTGGACCACCTTGGTCAAGCAATGCTTTTAAGCCTGCGTAACCATCTGGGAACGCTGCAATACCAGCAAGTGCCCATACACAACCTACAATACCTTCACACATCATAGCGCCGTAATAAACTGGACGTACGTATTTTTCGTTAGTTAAACAGCGCGCAATAATAGGCGCTTGAGTAGAGTGAAAACCACTAATAGCACCACAGGTAATTGTTATAAATAACAATGGCCATGTTGGTAATCCATCTGGGTTTGGCTCTAAAAAGTCATGTGCGTGATCAGCTTCAAAGTAAGCTAAAAAGTCACTTGGTACAGGTAAGTGCGGCGCATTAATAAGTAATGAAATAGCAATTGCCACTGTCATTACAATCATTAGCGCACCAAAAATTGGGTAAAACTTAGTGATAATTTTATCAATTGGTAGCAAGGTAGCTAAAAAGTAATACGCTAAAATAGCAAGTACCCAAAAGGTGTTGTTTGCCAGTATTGTACCTTCAAAAAAATCAAGGTTACTTAGCAAACCGGCAGGGCTCATAATAAATACTACACCTACAAAAAACAGTAGCATGGCAGTAAATACAAGCATAAAGCCTTTAAATACGACGTTGTAATAATGGCCTGCGATTTCTGGTAGGCTTTTACCGTCTTCTTTTATACTCATTACACCTGAGAAGAAGTCGTGTACAGCTCCACCTAAAACATTACCAAGTACAATCCATACTAGTGCAACTGGTCCGTATAAAGCACCTAAAATTGGGCCAAATATTGGACCTACGCCAGCAATGTTTAAAAACTGAATTAAAAATGCTCGTACAGGGTGAATAGCTACGTAATCAACACCTTCGCTAAAGCGTTTTTGTGGTGTGTCAGCAGTTGAATCCAAACCGGCTTGTTTTTCAACAAATGGGCTGTAAAACTTATAGCCCAGTATTAAAATAGTGAGGCAGATAAAAAAGATGATCATAAAGCACGTTTCTCTTTTTGTATTTTAGTTATAGAGCGCATTGTGTGTCGCCCCGCCTTTTCAATCCGTGAATAATCGACGAACGATAACAAAGCTTTAACCCTCAAACAATAAGACGTTTAGCTAATACAATAATCGATATAAGCCACTATTTACGCAACCTGCGCACTTAACACTCACTTATCGCCTATGTCTTATTTTAGGTACAAAAAAAGCGGTTAAACTTTTACGTATAACCGCTTTCACACACAATGTTTTTTTAAAGTGGGTTCATAAACTCACTAATTTGTTGATGCGTTAAAGTAGGTGTTGCACCAGAACTTTCGGCGACCATTGCTCCAACGGCACATGCAAAGTCAACGGCATATTGCGCGTCGTCGTTGCTACAAAGCTGATAAATTAACGAACCTAAAAACGAATCCCCTGCGCCAACAGTGTCAATTACGCTAATTAAATAACCTGAATTATAAAAATTTTCGCCTTTGATTGTTAATAAAGCACCGTGGCTACCTTTAGTTACACATAAGTAATCGGTATTTGTTTGCTGTGCTATAAACGCTAAATTTTGTTCAAGCGAATGAAACTTACAACCCATCGCTTTTGCAATTTCGTATAGCTCTTCATCGTTTAATTTAATAAAGTCTGCTTTATTCATTAAATCTACAAGTGTTTCTAGCTTGTAATGCGGTGCACGTAGGTTTACGTCAAATACTTTAAAGTTTGCTACATCAACGAGTTGATTTAACGTTGCTAAAGACGCTTCGCTTCGCCCAATTAGGCTGCCAAATACAAATACATCGCTACTTTTAACTTTACTAAGTAACTCATCGGTAAGCGCTATATTATCCCACGCAGTATCTGCCACTATTTCATAACTTGCAGAGCCACCACTGTCGAGCGTTACCTCAACCGTGCTAGTTTTTTTGTCACTATTAATAGCAATGTATTCGCAGCTTACGCCTTTGCTAGTAATTTCGCCTAGTAGCTCAGCGCCTAACTCGTCGTTACCAACAGCGCTGATCATGTCGGCTTTAATGCCAAGTGAGTTAATACGCACACACATGTTAAGTGGCGCGCCACCTAAGCGTTTACCTGAATCAAAACAATCCCACAGTACTTCGCCAAAACAGCTAACACTTACGTTTTCGCCTGATTTATGATTAATTAAAATGCTCATAATTAGTTACTCTTTTGATCAAGTACAGCCTGCATAATGGCTTTAATTTTACTATTAGGTGCATACAACGCAGCAATCGACTTTTTATATTCAGCAGTAAACGTTTCGTTATGCTCAAGCTTACCAAACAAGCTCGTTAACTTTAAAAATGCAATTGGGCTAGTTTGAGTCTCTTGCGCGTAAGAATTAAGCTCTTTGTGCATCGCATCTTGTATTTCAAGTTGCTCGCCGTTTTCACTTAAACCTTTATCGCTATACAAACACCAAGTAGCAATAACAAGCGTTGCCAGTGATACATCTCGACCTTGTACTAGGTTTTCGTTAATTGTGGCAATTAAAAACTTAGGCAGTTTAGCTGAGCTTTCACTACATATACGCGCTAGGCTGTCTTTAATATTAGGATTAGCAAAACGCTCTATTAACGTATCTTTGTAGCTTTCAAGGTCAATGCCTTCAAGTGGTTCAAGATTTGGCGTTACTTCTTTATCCATAAAAGCACGTAGGTATGTGGCAAATAATTCATCCGATACCGTTTCGTCAATAGTGCCGTAGCCATGGATTGAACCTAATAAACCAAGTACAGAATGCCCTGCATTAAGTAAACGTATTTTCATGGTTTCATAAGGCGTTACATCAGTAACAAACTGAGCACCAACAACATCCCAATTTGGACGAGAGTCACTAAATGTGTCCTCTATTACCCATTGTGTAAACGACTCACAGGTAATTGGCCACTCGTCACTAACACCATATGCATCAACCACGTAATCAATATCACTCTTTTTAGATACCGGCGTAATACGGTCAACCATCGCATTAGGAAACGATACGTTTTGCTCAATCCACTCACTTAAGTCTTTGTCTTGCTCTGTAGCAAAGGCTAAAAGCATTTTGCGTGTTACGTTACCGTTGTGCTGAATGTTATCGCACGACTGAACTGTAAACGCGCCTAGGCCTTGCTCTTTACGCAATTTTAACGCAGCGGTAATGTAGCCAAACGCTGTAATTGGGTCGTTTGGGTTATTAATGTCGTTAATAATATCTGGATTACTGTAATCAAACTCGCCCGTTGCAGGGTTAAAGTTGTAACCGCCTTCAGTAATAGTAAGCGACACAATTTTAGTATCGCTGTGCGCTAGCTTATTAATTACCACTTGTTTGTCCTCTGGAGCAAACAAAAAGTCGATCATTGAGCCAATTACTTTGTTATCTATTGTACCGTCTGGGTGTCTAACAGTAAGCGTGTAAAGGTAATCTTGCTGCTTTAAAATATCACGCAGACCACGGTTACCCTCTAAAAGGCCAACACCACATATACCCCATTGCTCAGAGCCCGGAGTTTTTAAAAGCTCGTTGACATACACTGCTTGGTGAGCACGATGAAAACCGCCCACACCAATATGTACAATACCGGCTTTAACTGCGCTACGGTCGTAGGTTGGTGTATCAACATGGCTTGGTAATTGAGCCAAGCTCTGTTGGTTTAGCCCTGTAACTAGAGCGTCAGTGTGTTGGTATTGTGTCATGGTGTGACCTTACTAAACAAAGATAAAATATAAATTACGATACTGTATTACGATAAGTAATTACGATGCTGTATTGAGTACTTTATGGCGTTTTAACGACCAGTACGCAGTGACAAAATAAATAACAGTACAAATAAAACAGGCTATTTCGAATTGCGATTTATTAGCGCTGTACATACTCATAGTTTCACTGAAAAACATCACTTGGCTGGCAAATATAAAAATAATAACCAACGAAACAGTAGAAACCGCGTTAAGTACTTTGGTAAATACAGAGCTGTCAATTACTGGCTTTGGAATGTCTTTAGCCTCAGCTGCTTGATATTCTTTAATATCACGTTGCTCTTGTTTTTCTGCTGCAATTTCTTGTGTGTAGTCGTCACCAGCGCCGTATTTTTTAGCTAAAAGCGTGTAAACAACAATGGTGAAAATCCATGTAGGAATAAACAAGTAGTAAAACGACATTACATCAATTGCGTTTAAGCCAAAGCCAAACACAAGTGCTAACGCCCAAGATGCTATAGCCGGTACGCTGCGGGTAATATTTTTATATTTAGCCCAGTAACGTGTTAGGCCAATTTTAGGAAATAACACATGCTCAGCAAACACAATGCCGCCTACTGGTACAACTAATAAGCCTGCGTATGTAAGTAGCGGAAGCATTTGAGAAAATACAAACGGGAAACACGCAATAATTACGGTTACAACACCTACAATAGCGGTGGTGCGTTCACGTGATTGATTAACAAATATAGATTGCGCTGCAAGGCCTGCACGGTAAAGGTTTGCGTTAGCTGTAGTCCAACCGGCAATAATTACAATAACAAAACCAGTCCAACCTAATGCATGGTATGCAACATCGCCCGGATCAAGTGATGAAATAGTTGTTTTAAGTAATACCGCAACACCTGCGCCCATAATACCGGCAGAGATCCACGCTAAGTAATGACCAAAAAACATGCCCACACCAGAAAACAAACCATAGCTTTTGCGTTTAGCAAATCTAAAAATAGCCATGTCGATTAAACCAAAGTGAGTTATTGAGTTAGCAGCCCATGCAAAGCCAATCACTTCTAATAGGCCAATGCCCTTTTCACCATCGGCATTGGTGCCCGTCCATATGGAGGAGTCACCTATGGTCATAAAGTCGCTAAAGCTAGTTAAAGAGGTAGAACCTAATACGTGATTTGAAAGCTCAGGGAATAACGCAAACGAGCCTGCAATAAATATAACAAATAGCCACGGCGCACACAGCTTTGAAAAGTCAGCAACCGTAGAAAAGCCATACATCGCAACAAATACAACAATGGAGCCAACAGCTAAAACAATGGCTACAAACCAAAAGCTATTTGGATACCAATCAAGTTGCGCAGGTATATCAAACAAAAACCGCACGGCGGTGGAGGATACCGTGATCATCGCGGCCGATATAACACTAAAAATAACCACGTTAGCCCAGTTATAGAGCTTGGTCATTGAGTTACCAGCAATTTTGTTTAAGTAGTTATATAAACTTAAGCGGGTTTCTACTGCAATGGGTGCAGTAATCAGCCACCAAGAACACATTGCTAACAGGTTACCTATTAATAAACCCAGTAGAATGTCGATGGTTGAAGCGCCTAATGCAACAAACGTTGCACCAATAACAAATTCAGTAGCCGCAACATGTTCGCCGGCGTATAGCCCTGCAAAATGCTTCCAGCCGTGAAGCTTATTATTAGCAACAGGAAGTTGCTCTTCGTTTACATCTTTAAATGTTTGTGTGTGTGGACTCGTTGCCATGGTATTTCCTATTGTTAACAGCAAAGCATTTGATACCAATCTGCATAACTATTTGAATAATTTAACAAGTTAAATCACTCTATATTTAAGCAGATTGGCATAGTACCTACATACTTTGCCTTTTATAATTTGGCTTATAAACGCATGATCTTTTGCCATGTTTTGTTTTATTTTTAGTAAAGCAAAACCATCTACATTTATATTTTGCGTTTGCTTGCCTGTCAGTGTGTAAGGCGAGCAAATCGCGTTTAAAACTTTGTTTATTTAAAAAGCTGCGTGTTTACTGCTTTTTAAGTGCAGGGTATGCACTAAAAAAATCTTGCCAATGCGTTAAATGATCAACATTTGGGTAAGCACTGTGTACATGATTAACAGAGCCTTGCATATGTTGCCCACCGCTGTAATGCAGTACTTGCATATTGGCGTCAATTCCTGCATTTACGCCGGCTTTACTGTCTTCAATTACTAAGCAATGCTCTGGCTTTACACCCATTTGCTTAGCTGCATGTAAAAATAAATCAGGCGCCGGTTTACCACGCTTAACTTCGCTGCTGGTAAAAACCGTATCGCTAAAGTACTTACTTAAACTCACTACGCTCAACGCTTTTGCGGTGCGTGCTGGGCTACTGCTTGTAGCTATACAAATAGGCACAGCTAAATTGTTAAGTACGTCTTCTATACCATCAGTCGTGGTTAGTCCGGTTTCAAATTCGTTTAATAGTGCCTCGCGGTAGTCACCTTCAAAGCTTTCAGGAAGAGTGACATTAAATGCATCCGCTATTTTTTGGCTTACTGTTTTAAAGTTGCAGCCTAAAAAGTGTTGCTGTACATAAGCGCGGTCAATCTCAACGCCTTTTTCAACAAGCATATTAATGAGTACTTGTGCGCTTAAAATTTCGCTATCAATAACAACGCCATCACAATCAAATATCACTAGCTCAATATTAGTATTCATCTTGTCACCTTATTAACACTGTTTGGTTTAGCTAATTTAAGTATAACGAGTTAAGCGCGATTAATATTGTGCAACTTTTTAGTGCAACTCAGTAATGGGCATAAGCTCACTGGTTGAGCATATTCCCTTTATTGTGCGAATATGTCAACACACTGTAAGTATAAAACGCACCAGCTTGATGAAAATACCGCCAGATAAAACTAAAAACCTTTGTATTTAATAAATTTTATAAAAGCATATTGCGACTAAGGTCGTAGTAAAAAAATTACATTAATGTAAAAAGTGTATCTGCAAATTCATCTCATCTGTTTTACAAATTACATCAATCTAATTAATCAGTTTTACCGAAGTTAATAAAATTAATACTATCGTTAACAGATTAACAGCCTGCACCACTGCCGGCACTTTTAAATAGATGAGGTCGACAATGAATACTCAAATAAACAAAACAAAATTAACACTAACTGCACTGGCACTTGCAATGGCATTACCGGCAAGCGCAGCAACAACTCTTACTAAAGATAACGGCGCAGCTGTTGGCGATAACCAAAATTCAATTACTGCTGGCGAACGTGGCAGTGTATTACTAGAAGACGTGCAACTAATTCAAAAACTGCAACGCTTTGCACGTGAGCGTATTCCTGAGCGTGTTGTGCATGCTCGTGGTACTGGCGCACACGGTGTGTTTGTAGCATCAAAAGAGCTAGATGATTTAACAATTGCAGCACCGTTTGCAAAAGCTGGTAAAGAAACAGACGTATTTGTTCGTTTTTCATCGGTAATTCACTCAAAAGGCAGCCCAGAAACACTGCGTGACCCACGTGGCTTTGCAACTAAGTTTTACACAGACCAAGGTAACTGGGATTTAGTAGGTAACAACTTACCGGTGTTCTTTATTCGCGATGCGATTAAATTTCCAGACATGGTTCACTCTTTAAAACCATCTCCGGTTGATAATATTCAAGATCCTAACCGCGTATTTGACTTTTTCTCGCACGAACCAGGTTCTACACAAATGCTAACGTGGGTTTACAGCGACTACGGTACACCAGCAAGTCTTCGTAAAATGGACGGTTGGGGTGTACATGCATACAAAATGATTAACAAATCGGGCGATGTTAAATACGTTAAGTTTCATTGGGTAAGCCAACAAGGTATTGATAACCTTGACGCAAAAGAAGTAGCTAAAGTGCAAAGCCAAGACTTCCAACACTTAACACGCGACCTTTACAGCGAAATTGGCAAAGGCAATTTCCCTAAATGGGATCTGTACATTAAAACGCTTGATCCATCGCAGCTTGATGACTTTGATTACAACCCGTTAGATGCAACAAAAATGTGGTTAGACATTAAAGAAACTAAAGTAGGAACAATGACCCTAAACCGTATGCCAACTAACTTCTTCCAATCTACGGAACAAGTAGCAATGGCACCGGCAAACATTATTCCAGGTATTGAGCCATCAGAAGACAGACTATTACAAGGTCGTATGTTTTCTTACGCTGATACACAAATGTACCGCCTAGGTGCTAACCACCAGCAACTGCCAATTAACCGTGCAAAAGTTGAAGTGGTTAACTACAACCAAGACGGCGCAATGAATATTGGTAACACTACAAGCAATGTGAACTACCAGCCAAGCCAAGAAAACGTAGCTGAAAACCCAATTGCACGTAGAAGTAACACAGAGCTAAAAGGCTTTGTACAACAAGCTGCGATTAAAAAGCAGCAAAACTTCGCGCAAGCTGGTGTTATATACCGTGGTTTTAGCAAGCAAGAACGTACAAACCTAATTAATAACCTAGCAGGCGATTTAGGCAAAGTGCAAAACAGCAGTGTTAAACACAAAATGCTTAGCCACTTTTACAAAGCTGATAGTGAGTACGGTACACGCTTAACTAAAGCTGTAAACGGCGACCTTAAAATGGTTAAACAACTAGCCGCTAACTTATAGGCAACTAGTTAAAAGCAATTAGTCCCAACTAAATAGCTATTTAAACCACAATCATGAGGAAGGAATAAACCCTTCCTCTTTTATAAGAGACAATTGTTATGCGTAATTTATTAATTATAGTCGCTCTATTTCTGAGCTTTACCAGTAGCGTTTACGCTCAAAATACATCAGATACACAAACACCCAGTACTCAATCTGAAACCCAACATTCTGCAAAAACTCAATACGATAGTTTATTTGCTTATTACTTTGCCGCAGCACGCACAAACGACACAGCTGTAATAGAGCAATTTGTAGATGCCGGTATTCCTATCGACAGCTACAACAATAAAGGCTACACCGCGTTAATGATTGCTACTTACCATGGTAATAAAAACACGGTTAACACACTTTTACACTTAGGCGCTAATGCCTGTCTAGAAGATAACCGTGGCAACACAGCGCTAATGGCCGCTATTTTTAGAGGTGAATTTAGTATAGCTAAAACACTCGTATCACTTGATTGCGACAACGCGCATCAAAACAAAGCCGGTCAAACAGCAGAGCAATTTGCACAAACATTTGGTCAACAAAAAGTTATAGAGTTACTAGCGCAGGTAAATAATGCAAAATAATCTGCACGCAACAAAAAGCCCTAAAATAATAGGGCTTATTTTTAATAAAATTAGCCTTATGTTGCAGACGCTATTTGAGGTTGTTTAGGCTTTTCTCGCGTTACAAAATAGCAAATTAGCGAGCCCACTGTTACCAGTACAACCCCTTGCCAAAACGAAGCGCTCAGCGTAATAGATAAATACAACGCCGAAATAATAGTAGAAAACACCGGTGTAAAGTACGAAAGCGTCCCCAACAGCATTAAGTTACCGCCAATAATAGCTTGATTCCACAGTGCATAACCGCTCCCCACTACTACACCAGCTAATAGCAACGTTATGCTTGAGCCCAGTGAAAACGTTAATGGCGCTTCATTACTAAAACCATATTGCGCCCACAAACTCATTGCCGTGACAGTAAAAAATAACGTAATAGCATTTTTACCATTACTCAGCTTTTGCGTAACTACGCAATAAATAGCCCATATAAACGCTGCAGCTAATGCCATTAAGTAAGTAGCAGGATTATCAGCAAAGTTAGTAACAAGCGTATCGAGTGACATTTTTTGATCGCCTGTAATACACCAAGCAACGCCTAAAAAAGCAATGATCATGCTTGGGTAAACCCAGAAACTTACTTTTTTACGACCAATAATAATAGAGAGCAGTATAGTCAGCGTGGGCCATAAATAATTAATAACCGCCATTTCCATTGCCTGATGACGGCTGTTTGCCATACCAATAGAAAGCGCCAAGCAAATTTCGTACGATACAAATAATAAAGTACCTATTACCAAGTAACGTTTCGAAAAACCACTAAACTTGGGCACTCCCATAACCAAAATTAAAAATATCGCACTGACAGAATACATAGCCGCCGCACCACCAATGGGGCTAAACAACTCAGAAATATCCCGTAGTAATGCAACTAAGCAACTCCACAGTAATATGGCCGCGACTCCATAAAGCGTGTATTTATTTTTGCTTATAAAATCCATTTGCCAATCCAAAAGTACTACTCGTAAATTTGAAACTAAACTAACAGTAATTATTTAATTAAACAATAAGGGTCTGTTGTTCTTTCAAGGTTGAATTTGCAGCAGTCTGTTTGGTATTTAGGCAAGGCAGAGCCTATATAGTGTGGTTATTCCCCATTAATGGGCGATAACGTAGCATTAATGCCAAACAGGCGCTGCCCAAAGGGTTCTTCCTAGGGGCTACTTACTCTTTGTTGCCTACATGGATGTAGGTAAGGGGCGTGAGCAGGACGCGGAAGCTTTGCTCGGTTTTTACTTAGCCCACTAGGTTACAAATCTCGCGCCGCGATTAAATAGCCCCTAGTTTGAAC
>NZ_JACJEO010000033.1:0-40449 GCF_014164115.1 Pseudoalteromonas sp. SG45-2 | reverse complement strand
TAGAGGAGCCTTCAATCAATCGAACTACTGTATAAAAGGCTTTGGTTGCAGCCAAAGCTTGGGCCTCACATTACCCGAACTTGGTTAAAGTATTAATTAATTTATGGGTTTATTATCCATACAAGGTTAACTAATAGTGTTGGTCACGGTGCTAGGAATGCCCCACTAGATGTTTTAGTACTACAAAGGCTTTTATTAGGTACCACAAAAAAGTATTTCGGTAAAAAAGTACTAAAGCCCGATGGATATTATGGTAGTAAAACTGAAGAGCAACTAAAGCTATTTCAATCCGCTGCATTGGGTAATAAACACCCAAGTAAAAAAGTTATACCTGATGATTTAACTCACAAAGCACTTGTAGCCTCATTAAGTCAGAACTTTCTAAAAAAGCACAAAGAAGCTGCCCTTTTAAATCAAGTTCAAGTTATTGATTATGAACACTTCATTAAAATATATAAAAAGCAGTTCCCTAATGAGCAAGCATTTAATGATCTAAAAAAACTCTTGATTGAGTGTGTAATGGATCCTCACATTACCGATATCCGATGGATTGCTTACATGTTAGCGACAGTAAAACGTGAGTGCGGACGTACCTGGAAACCAATTAAAGAGTGGGGAAAAGGAAAAGGTAAGCTGTATGGTAGCGTACACGATGTTCCAACTACTTCAACTGTAGAAAAAAACATATATTACGGAAGGGGTTATGTACAATTAACATGGGATTATAATTATAAAAAGGTTGGCGATGCTTTAGGGCTTGGAGATAAGCTCTATATAAATCCAGACCTAGCACTTAATCATAAAATTGCATATGCAATAATGTCTTATGGCATGCGAGAAGGTTTATTTGCTAAAGCGAAGCTAGGCCAATTTATATCAGGTGCAACTTCTAATTATATTGGAGCTAGGAGAATAATTAATGGTCAAGATCACGCTTTAGAGATTGCTAATGACGCTATAATTTTTGAGCGACTATTGAAAGCGTCACGAGGTACATTTGAATTTGAAAAGTTATTATTCTCAACAAATGTAGCGTTAGCTTAATACACATATACTTTTATGGATTAACTCTTGGTGAAATTAAATATGACCTTATTTGTTATGATCTTTTTATTATGCTCGCATGTTAATGCCGCTTCACTCAATGCAGATATTAAGAATAATAAACCCTTAAAAATGCAGATACCCTCTGGTCAAAAGTTGCCTCTAGATTTTGAGCTATTAACTCAAAAAAAGCTTCTTGGCTCACTAAATAAAAACGACAACTGTTCTATCAAAGACGAACATCATAACAATCGATTTGTCTCAGTTTTTAAGCTAAGTTCGGGTGATAAATTGCTTGCATTAGCTTGCAACACTGGAGCATATCAAGACAGTTACTTGACCTATTATGTCAAGACGTTAACTAACATGGCTTACCCCATAACTTGGTCAGAACCTACTTTTATTGATAATAAGTGGGAGCTAAAGCAAACTAATTTAATTACCGGCAGTATTGAAGTTAGTGAAATAGGGAATGAATTAAAGTCTCTGCGCTTATACTCTGCTTTTGGCTCTTGCGGTTATAAGGTCAATTACACCATTTCGTTCCCACAACTGATTAATCTAAAACCTAATTTAATACATGCAGACAACGATTGTGGTAATGGCATTTTAGTTGACGAGTGGCCAGTAATTTCCAATTCAAAATAACATCGCTAGTAATTATATTAAGGTCATATACTAATGTGATAAATGCCCCCAGTATGGGGGATTTATCTTTTTTAAATAGCCGCTTTTATAAACTCATGCAGCACTTTAGCGCCCTGCATAGCAATATAAAATTAGTAAAATACGAAAAACTAGTCGCCCAGCCCGAGCAGCAAATAAAAGAGCTAGTTAGCTTTTGTAATTTAGAATGGCAAGCACAGTGTATAGACTTTCACTTAAACACCGCACCGGTCTCTACCGCCAGTAAAGTACAAGTACGCCAACCACTTAACAATAAAGCAATCGGCCGTTGGAAAGCATTTAAGCCACATACTAATAAAACAGTGGAGTACCTTTTAAAGCAAGGTATAAATATTGAGTAAACGCTTTATTTTACCGGTAAGAGACGCCAAATAAGAGGCTTTGTGTAAGTGTAGGTCGGATAAGCGAAGCGCCATCCGACACAGTAAAATACCTTGCCAATTATTATCAACATTTTGTGTTGTGGAGTGGCGGAGAATGCCAACAGCAGATATTACCTTTCAAAGCCTTTAGTGGGACTGCTAAGCCACCATTGCAGTCATTGAGGTTTAAGTTAAAGAGCCAATAAAACTAACACTTCACTTTGTCATCCATTGCTCTACTATGTATAACCAAAATCAGGATGAAATAAGGCCATACATTTCTGTTATTATGAAAAATCTATTATCCATTCGTTCTTATAGCACAAAACCAACCCGTCACTCACATCACTTTAATCAATTGGTTTTACCTTTACGTGGTGTCATAAATATATGCGTTGGTGATTTCAATGGTAAAGTTGCGCCAAGTGAATGTGTTGTAGTTAAAGCCAATGAAGAGCACTTGTTCACTGCAGATACTGAAGCTAGATTTGTAGTTGTGGACATGAAAAACCTACCCCTAAATATTTCATCTTCTCACTGTATTGTTTTTGCAATTAACTCAGCCCTTAAAAGTTACTTAACCTTTATCGAAAACCAATTAGAAAATAAAGTTAATGCTCAATTAGAACAGGCGATGTTTGAAATGTTCAGTTTACTGCTTGCAGAGCAACCTTTATTGTCAAAAGTAGATAACCGTATTGGTACAGCAATATCCTTCATAGAGCAAAATATTGCAGAGCAACTTCACATTAAACGCCTGGCTGAATCTGCTTTTCTAAGCGAGACGCAGTTTAAGAAACTATTTAAGCAACAAACAAATATGACTGTGATGAAATACGTAACCAAACTTCGTATGGAAAAAGCGCAAGCTTTACTAACACACACAGATTATCCACTATCAATCATTGGTGAAAAAGTAGGCTACAAAGAGCCGTCAGCCTTTAGCCGAAAGTTTTCACAATTCTTTGGCCTACCACCTAATAAATTCAAAAAGTAAACTTAGTCTTTATTGTCAACGATAGCGTCTTAATTGTTAAAAACTCCTTTCATCATTAGCATACAATTTCTGTATTGAAATAATAAAAAACAGGTTTCACAATGGAAAGTCATCACGGAAGTTTTAAAGGTGTAATTGCTATCATTATTGCTAGTTTTTTGTGGGGAACAACAGGCACCGCAGCAAGCTATTCCCCTGATGTGAGTTCGTTTGCAATTGGTGCATTCTCTATGGGAATAGGGGGAGTGCTACTTGTTATTACAGCACGAAAAACGTTATTTATAGATTATAAGCTCATGATTTCACAGCCTAAGGTATTACTTTTAGGTGCCGCTTCTGTCGCTATCTATCCATTAGCATTTTATACTTCAATGCGTTTATCAGGTGTTGCAATTGGCACTGTAGTTTCAATTGCTACGGCACCTTTTTTTGCTGCAATCCTTGAAAGCCTAATTAGTAAAAAAAATATATCACTGGAATGGGTACTGAGTTTTGTTATTGGAGCTATAGGTATTACTTTATTAACGTTAGGTAGAGATCAGAGTAATGATCCTTCATACAGTATTAATCAACAGAGCCTGGGTATTCTTTTGGGGTGTATTGCTGGATTAACCTATGCAGGTTATTCATGGGCAGCAAGGAGTTTAATTGAAAGTGGAGTTCATTCGAAATCGTCAATGTCAGGACTGTTTGGTTGTGCTGCTTTATTGTTACTCCCTTCATTATGGTTTACAGGTGATAACTTATTTTCAAGCGCAACCAATGCATTGGTATCTTTGTATATGGCAGTAATTCCAATGTTTTTAGGATACTTATTATTTGGTTTTGGCTTGAATTATATAAATGCAAGTAAAGCGACATTAATTACCTTAATAGAACCATTAGTTGCAACTGTTTTAGCCGTTTTCGTTATTGGTGAAAGGTTTAAGATAATTGGTTGGATAGGTGTGGCTTTGGTATCACTATGCCTATTAATGCAAACCATCAAATCTCAAAAGCAATTAAGAGTACCTATTAAATCTATGTAGCTTAAGAGCATTGACAATGCTTTTAAAAGCTTACCATAGGGTATAATTCATTTATATAAAGTAAAAAACATGAACGCTCGTAACGAACGTTCATAAAATGTAATAACCAAGGAGACGAGTATTGACTTCATACATCATAATTTCTCACAGTCTGCCTCACGCTCACAGCCGAACTTCGCTAAAGTGCCATTTATAGTATTTGAATTTAGGTCTAGATTGATGATCGTAAATGCCAGCATAGCGGTTGTTCAAGTATTTATATTTAGATGACTTATTTGTATCCCCCTAATCTCTGCCATATTAGAAAGTTACTGGTTAAGATTAGGTTTTTGTATCGCTGATAAAGATGCATATCATGTTCATCACTCTTCTTTATCCAGCAACTCCATTAATCCAACCAGTGCAGCGAAAAGTACAGCCCCTACAGGCCAAATTATCCAAGTTACGCCCCAATCCATAGTCCATAAGCTCCAACCAAGAAAGATAGCGATTAGCAAAGGCCAGTAGAATGCAGCGAGTTTTTCAGCACGTTTTACACGTCTACTCTTTACGGTATCTAGAGGCCCATCTTTTAGAATATTGTTATAAGCCTCGTATTTAGCCGCAACAGGAGACACAATGTATATCCCAGCGGCTATGATGAGCATAAGTACAATTAGCATCATTAGAGTTATACTTGGGCCTCTGAAAAGCATACTAGCAAACATAAGAGGTGCAAAACTGATAATGAACATAAATATACCCAACGATAATCTTCGATTATAGGTAGGTCTGAACTTTGTTAATTTTTCATTGAAAACACCATGTACACCATAGGCTAATTCAAATGCTTCATTATCTATTACCGCTATATCGCTTTCATATTGGTTGCCTCTGAGAAAAAAATTTATTCCCATAGAGACCATAACTACAATACACACAACTCCTATCGCTGCTGCGATATTGCCTGTCAGGTTCAATCGATTGGTTTCAGCCATTGCCAAGAAGAAAAACAAAGGTACTACTGAGCATAAACAAAGTATAACTCCTTTAGTGATTAAGGCTGACACTTCCATCTTATTTTCAATATATTTTGCTGCTTGTTCTAAACTAATTTGAATGATATCAGGCTTTTTATTTTCATCATGAGAATCAAAAGCTTCATTCTCATCTCTTAGTAGAAAGTCAGTAGACACGTCAAAAAGCTCCGCCAACATAATTATCCTATTTAAATCAGGTATGCTATTAGTGCTTTCCCACTTAGACACTGACTGCCTAGAAACATTCATCTTTTCAGCCAATTCTTCCTGCGACCAACCAACTTGTTTTCTTAATCTGACAATCTTTTCTGCTAAAATCATAAAGTTCATTCCTTCATTTGTTGTTGAGCGGTAAGCATAGAAAGTCAGGTAGTTGCAGACCAGCAAGTCAAGTTGTTAATTTGTCAACCAGCGGTTGCAATTAGGCTAAACAGCTAAATTTAAACATTTTATTTGGTGCTAGCAAGTTAGTTTTTCATTTTGAGAGACGAACCAAATTAGACATCCTAAATATAACTAAGCTGTCAATCTATGGCAAAATTTCCCCATCAGGCAGGTCTTCCAGCCCAAAAGCTTTAAAGGTGCCCGTTTGATCCAATTTTGTCACTCGCTTAGGGAAGAGTTTAGTGTTTAATTGCTAAAATCACCCATAGCATAACTAGGGCATCCATAGTTAAACCACCTCAAAAAAGGAATGTTAGTAATGGGTCAATTTTGTTGACTAACGGTTGCTCGATTTAAGTTGTTAATTTACATTATTATTAATAATTTTCAGTAATTTGACATGATTAATTCATTAGAAATCTGTGTAAAAATTAAATGCTAGCGTCTTCTATACTCACAAAGTGATCTTGAAACCGAATTCATTACTGACTGCTTTAGGCTCAAATGAGCATCAAGTGATGGAAGTTCAAAGGCAGCAACGAGCTTACACTAGCCCTCAAACATGCAGTATATATTGGTTTGAATTACCAATAATCTGTTTATTCTTTTACAAAAACTAATGTCAGCTTTCGGCTAATAGTTAGCATTAGTAAAGCAGGTTCGAACGTCAGCTATAGAGAAAAATGGATTCCAATTACAAGATGCTTGAGCGGCTGTTAATCGCTCCTAGCCGCCTTTAAAAGTCATTCAAACAAGATTAAATTTTAAAACCCTGTCTTAAAATAGGCATACCCGCCGAAGGGATCTATCGCTAATTCATAATATTTAGTTCAGTTAATCTGAGCGCACCACT
This sequence comes from Pseudoalteromonas sp. SG45-2, assembly GCF_014164115.1. Taxonomy (NCBI): domain Bacteria; kingdom Pseudomonadati; phylum Pseudomonadota; class Gammaproteobacteria; order Alteromonadales; family Pseudoalteromonadaceae; genus Pseudoalteromonas; species Pseudoalteromonas sp. SG45-2. The sequence continues at coordinate 34,075 of NZ_JACJEO010000033.1, read as the reverse complement.
ACGTTTATTTACTTTAGTGTCGGTTCAACGGCAAAAAATGTCGATTCAGATAAACATTAATGAAGCAGGTTAAAAAACTCGCTAAATTCCTTATCAACAAAACGCCAAATACCTATTTTGATAAGGAATATAGTCATGAACATTATTACAAAAACAGTTATAGCACTGAGTTTAACAAGCCACTTTAGTGCGCATGCCATTGACCTGCGAGTCGACAACATTCGTGTATACCAAAGTAATTCGCAAAGCTTTTCTGCGCCGAGTTCGCTTTATATTGACGATGGTAAAATTGTAAACGTTGCTAAAGCGACCGACCCACTACAAAACGCCGATAAAACTATTGATGCCAACAACCAATATGCAATACCTGGTTTAATTGATTTACATGTACATTTGGGTTCATCAGGCAGTAACTTTACTGAGTTTCAGTATTTGCCGGTTAAATCGCACTTTAATTCTAATTTGTATTTAGGCGTAACTAACATTGTTGATTTGTTTTCGTTTGAGCAAACCCTAAACGAAGCCGCTCAATTAGAAGAAGCCCAACTAACCCCTAACCTTTTTTATGCAGGTACATTGTTTACCAACCCTGGCGGGCATGGCACGCAGTTTGGTGGCAACGCTTACGAAATTGCCAAAAATGAAGACATAGCAGCGCTATGGAAAAAACATATAAGCACCCAACCCCATGTAACTAAAGCGGTTATTGAAACCTTTGGCGGTATGGGTAAATCGTTGACTGATAGCCAATTAAGCGATCTAGGTAAGCGCTCTAAAGCGGCTAATTTACCGTATTTTGTGCATGTTTCTACACTAGATGATGGCAAACGCGCTATTAAGGCCGGTGCAACGGCTTTAGCCCACGGTATTAATAGCGAAGCGATAGATGATGAGTTTATTACGCTAATGAAACAGCATAATGTAACCTACATTCCTACCCTTGCGGTGTACCACAACCATAGCGATGAAAAGCATAACCATACTATTAGCTCACAAAACGAGTTACTAAAAACCATTCCCGAAAAGCTTCAAGAGTGCTTGTTTGAAAATGTGCCTGCGCCTTCAAAATGGAAAGAACACGCATGGAGTGAACGTAAAACCGCTTATGCAAATATTCAAAAGTTACATAAAGCTAATATCACTATAGGCACCGGCTCTGATGCCGGAAACCCATACACAATCCATGGAACAGGGTTACATAACGAGTTAGATGCACTTAAAAAAGCGGGCCTAACTAATGGTGAAATAATTAATGCGGCAACGGTTAACGGCGCACAAGCGATCAATAAAGCAGATAGTATTGGTAAGCTTGCTAAAGGCTTTGAGGCAAGCTTTATACTGCTTAAGCAAAACCCACTTGATGATATAAACCATATTCACACAATCTCAGAGGTTTATAAAGCAGGTATACAAGTAGACCGCCCAGCGCTTATTGCTCAAAACAAAGCCATAAAGCCACAAGGCCCCACTTGTAATGAAGTAATTAAAAGCAGCCAAGCGCAGCATGTTATTGATGATTTTACCGGTGATACACCATGGCAAGCCTTAAGCGACTCGGTAATGGGTGGTCAGTCTGTGGCAACGCTTACCACGCATAAAAATAGCTTAACTATAGATACAACCATTACAAAGCCAACAAGCTTTGGCGCGTGGGCAGGCGCTGAAATAAAATTTACATCACCGGCTGATGCTTCAGCATTTAAAGGTGTGCGCTTAACGTATAAAGGGTCTACCACGCCTTTTGCTTTGTCTGTTTATCATAGTGATGTAAAGGATTTGGGATCACTTTAGTGTACTTTTAAAGCCGCGCGATGAATGGACCACGCTTGATATTCCCTTCACTACACTTAAACAATTTGGTTTTGGTAACCCAGTTACGTGGTCGGCAACAGAATTAACTGGGGTTAACTTAATGTGGCGTAAAATGCCAGGCGCAAGCAATGAGTCATTAAAAAACACACTACAAATCAAAGAGCTAACTTACTTTTAAATGAGTAGCAGTCAAAACACAAAATCATTTGGGTTTTGACTGTTTTTTGTTATGGTTTAATCACTTACAAAAAGAAGCACATACTATGCTCAAACATCCATTTTATAAATACAGCTTTTTTACTCTACTTATTGTAGATATTGCTTATGCCCTTGGGCTAATAATCGCGAACTCCGCATCCTTTACTACTGGTAGTGCACTCGCTGCAACTGTGTGGTTCGTTACTTTTTACTGGGTTCCTGTTTGGAGTGCGGCAGCGGTTATTTTTTACCTTCGCAATAAACACATTAACAAAATAGCATTTGAATGGTTAATTGCAGTTGTATTTATGGCACTTGGTAATGTGCTTACCGATATATTACTCACACAGCTTTTTGATGGGCATAAATCGATGGGAGTATTTGTTGTATTTAACGGCTTACTTTGGGGATCGTGTATTTACTTTACCAGTATTTTTATTGAAAATAAAAAACGCGCAACAGCCGAAAAACACGCACTTAAACAAGCCCAACTTGCTACATTACGATATCAACTAAACCCTCACTTTATGTTTAATAGCTTAAATACAATTTCGGCCTATATTCATACGAACCCTGATTTAGCCGATGAAGTACTGCATGAACTTGCTGATATTTTAAGGTACTCCCTTGATACCGCCGAGCAACAGCAAATACCTTTACAGCAAGAGCTTACAATAATAGAAAAATACTTAAATATTGAAAAAGCACGCTTTGGCGATAAACTTCAGGTTAATTACCATATTCCCAATAGGCTTAAAGACATATCGCTACCACCGCTACTGATTCAGCCAATTATTGAAAACGCCATTAAACACAACGCCAACCAAACTTCTCTAATACTTAATATAACCCTGAGTGAGCTTCCAAACGGCGTTAAAATACAAATTAGCGATAATGGTAAGGGTTTTTCGAGCGATGTAATAAAGCACGGGCATGGCAATGGTGTAGGGATGAAAAACATACTCAAGCGCGTCAAACAACTTGGTAAAAGTAAGGTACTACTGAGCAATAATAATGGTGCAGTGGTAACGTTGGAGCTAGCACTATGAACAGCAAAAACCAGCAACATACTATTACTAAAATGCGCGTATTATTTGCCGATGACGAGCTTCCCGCTCGCGAAAAATTAAGCCATCAATTAAGTTTAATGGAGCATGTTGAATTGGTGGCTATGGCTACAAATGGCAAAGAGGCTATTACATTAATCAATGAGTTGACCCCTGATGTGGTATTACTTGATATTCAAATGCCTGAAATTAACGGCCTTGAGCTTATTGATTTACTTAACTACCAGCCCATTATTATTTACACAACCGCGTATGACCAATTTGCTATTGAAGCTTTTGAGCACGCCTCAACTGACTACTTACTCAAACCTTTTCCTATTGCTAGGCTAAAAAAAGCTCTCGCCAAAGCGCAGCAGCAACTAGAGCAACAACGTGCACATACCCTAGTCAATCACGAACCCAACGAGCAAACGTTTACATTAACCAAAAACACTATAAATAAGCTCATTAGTAAAAACGGTGAGCGGATATTTTTACTCTCCCCTAGTAATATTAAATTTATTAAATCGGAGCAGGGCAATAGTTTGGCGTGGAATGGCGATACATTTCATCATTTAAGCGATACACTTGATCAGCTTGAGCATGCTTTAGCAGCACATAACTTTGTACGAATCCACCGCAGTTATTTGGTTAATATTGACCACATTAAAGAAATACAGCGCTGGTTTAATGGCAAACTTATGGTGATTGTAAATGACGATATTAAATCTGAACTAAGCACCAGCAGAGCCGGCGCAGATAAGTTAAAGCAATTGCTGCATATTTAACTTATCCAATATGCTACTGGTCGTTACTCGAATACACACTTAAAATAGGGAATTTATAATCGGCAAACGATACAGTTACCGATTGTGTTTCGTTGCCTTTAAAACCGAGTTTAAATTCCATTGGCATAAATCGGCTGCCGTCAGCAAAAAGTGCAAGTAAGTGCTCCTCGCCTAATTCTCGATTGCCCGACGATAAGTTAGTTAGCGTTATAACAGCCCAGCGTTCGCCCTCTTCATTGCTCATTAATACATAATTAACGATTTTAAAATCCCCTTTTTTAGGGGTTATGTTGCTATCGTTTGCAAACGATAAGTGCATGCTACTTGGTACTGCACGGTCAACATTTAGCGCTTTGATAGAGTCGGCTTGGCTTGCCCACGAAAGCACCAATAAAATGATCACTAAGGCTTTCTTCACTGTGAGTTCCTTTTTATTACCTAGTAAAATACCTAGTAAATTACCTAATAAATTACATAACAATAACTGTTTAAATTATATTCGCATTCCATACCTATTATGTAAACAAGCAATCATCATAATTTTATCCAGCGCTTTGGCTGCGCCACTACAGACTAAGCGCTCATTCAGTGTGCTTGCGCTACTTTGAGGTAATAACGAGTGATAAGAGTAAATAATTCAAAGCTAACTTAAAGTAAAAAGCGCGATTAAACAGGAGTATAAACGTATGGCAAGCACACATAAAAACTCAACAACGGATTTATCTGATCCCAGTAACAGCATTCAAGTAAGAGGGGCGCGCGTTCACAACTTAAAAAATGTAGACGTTGATTTACCTCGTAACGCATTGGTTGTTTTTACAGGAATATCGGGCTCTGGAAAGTCGTCGCTTGCGTTTGGAACGCTGTTTGCTGAGTCGCAGCACCGTTACCTTGATTCAGTATCGCCGTACGCCCGAAGGTTGATAGATCAAGTTGATGAGCCCGATGTTGATTCTATTGAAGGGCTACCGCCTGCCGTTGCTTTGCAGCAGCAACGCGGCGCACCGTCGGTTCGCTCATCAGTTGGCAGCATAACAACTATTTCTAACGCGCTACGCATGCTTTACTCTCGTGCTGGCGAATACCCCAAAGGGCAAGGCATACTTTACGCCGATGCGTTTTCGCCGAATACGCCACAAGGTGCGTGCCCAGAATGCTCAGGAATAGGCCGAGTGTTTGAAGTAACCGAAAAGCTACTTGTGCCAGATGATACAAAAACTATTCGCCAGCGCGCCATTGAAGCGTGGCCACCAGCATGGCAAGGTAAAAACCTAAGCCGTATACTTACCTCGCTTGGTTATGACATAGACACACCTTGGAACAAACTTTCTAAAAAAGCACGGGATTGGATTTTATTTACCGACGAAACACCTAGTGTGCCGGTATACCCAGATTACACCTATGAGCAAACACAAAATGCGATAAAAAATAACGAAGATCCAAGCTACATGGGAACTTTTTCAAGCGCTAAACGCTTTGTTTTACAGTCTTTTGCTACTACCCAAAGCCCGCGTACTAAAAAGCGCGTATCACAGTTTATGCAAATATCGCAGTGCCCTACTTGCCAAGGTAAAAAATTAAAACAAGCATCGTTAAGTGTTAAATTTGCAGGGCTTGATATTGGCGAGCTATCTCAACTTACATTAAACGAACTTGCTAAAAAATTAAGTAATGCCGCCAGCACCAAAGTAAATAAGAATACAAAAAATCCAGAGCAAGCCATTGTTACGCAGCGCATTGCCAGTGACATTCTCACTCGTATTGAAGCACTAACCATGCTTGGTTTAGGGTACTTGTCGCTTGAGCGTACAACGCCAACGCTCTCACCCGGAGAACTACAACGATTGCGACTTGCCACACAAATTCGCTCTAAATTATTTGGGGTGGTTTACGTGCTAGATGAACCTTCAGCGGGTTTACACCCTGCCGACACACAAGCACTTTTAAAAGCGCTCGACGAGTTAATAGCGGCTGGCAATTCTGTATTTGTTGTTGAGCACGATGTTAGCGTTGTTAAACATGCCGATTGGATTGTTGATGTAGGCCCTGATGCAGGTGTGCATGGTGGCAACATTATTTACAGCGGCCCTGTTGAAGGGTTAAGTAAAGTAAAAAATTCGCACACTGCCCGCCACCTTTTTGCTAAAAACGCCAGTCAAGAGTCTACTCAAAACAGCGCGCAAAAAAAGGAGCAAAGGCAGCCAAAAGCGTGGTTAAAATTAGCTGATATTGAGCGTAACAATCTTAAAAAACTCAATGCAGAATTTCCACTGGGTGTTATGACAACCGTTACTGGGGTTTCGGGCTCGGGTAAATCAAGCCTAGTAAGCCAAGCGTTAGTAGAACTTGTTTACGAAGCACTTGGGCAAAAAGTAATACCGGAAGCCCCCACCGACGAAGCCGACTTACTCGAACAAGAACTGCAAACACACACCAGCGGAAAAATCATTGAAGGAATAAATAATATAAGCCGCCTGATTACCGTAAATCAAAAAGCGATTGGCCGTACCCCTCGTTCAAACTTAGCTACCTATACGGGTTTATTTGATCATGTGCGTAAACTATTTGCTTCTACCCAAAAAGCGAAAGAGCGCCGTTACGATGCTGGTCGCTTTTCGTTTAATGTTGCTAAAGGTCGCTGTAAAAACTGTGAAGGCGTTGGCTTTGTGAGTATAGAGCTGCTGTTTTTACCTAGCGTTTATTCACCTTGCCAAGTGTGTCATGGCAAACGTTATAACGAGCAAACACTTGAGGTTACATATCGTGATAAAAACATCAGCGATATTCTAGATTTAACGGTTGAATCGGCATATACCTTTTTTGAAAATGAGCCTGCAATACTGCGATCACTCGATGCACTTATGCAAGTAGGTCTTGGGTATTTACGTTTAGGGCAACCTGCCACTGAGCTTTCGGGCGGTGAAGCGCAGCGTATTAAATTAGCAACGGAGCTGCAACGTACGCAGCGCGGTAACACACTTTATATTCTTGATGAGCCAACTACAGGCCTGCATCCATCGGATGTATCAATGTTAATGTCGCAGTTAAATAAATTAGTTGATGCTGGCAATACCGTCATTATGGTTGAACACGATATGCAAGTAGCCCGCAATAGTGACTGGGTTATTGATGTAGGACCCGGTGCTGGCGAAGAAGGCGGCTTAATTGTAGCGCAAGGGAAACCTACAGAGGTAGCCCAATCTAAAATAAGCCGAACAGCACCTTTTTTGAATCGTGCAATTTAAAGAGCAGGTAAACACTAAATAACAAAAAAGAGCCAATGGCTCTTTTTTGTTATTAGCTTTTTAAAAAGCGTTCTATTTTAGGTTTTACCGTAACCGACATTATCAGCATTATAGTTAAACCTATTGGTAATGCGGCTAATAACCCTTCAGCCCATCCAGTTACAAATACACGCATATCTGCATAGCCAATATTATTAGTAGCGGTAACAAACGCCATAACCGACTCCATGATCAGCGCCATAAAAACACTAATCACTAAATTACGTTTTAGCTCGCTACTACTAGGCAATAACTTATTAACTAGCTTATGCATTAAGGTCATCATTACAAAACCAACAGGCGCCATAACCAATACTGCACTTATAAATGAGGTAAACCAATCTGCATAAAAATGCTCTGTAACACCCACATTCACATAAGTCATAATGCCAGTTAGAGTACCGCCAATTAAGGTAATAATACTTACCATAACCAGTATTTTATAAATTACAGGTGTTTTTTTAGGCTCAACCATTACTGGGTTTGCTGATACGGGTGTACTCATTTTTGGGCATGCCTTAAGCGTTAAATAGATGACAAAATCAACTATAACAAATTAATTGACAATATCAACCACTTTTTGAGCTAACCAAAAATAAGCCAAATTCCAACTAACCCCATTAAGCTACCAGCAATACGGTTCATCCATTTAATATTATCACCACGGCTTAAAAATAAACGTAAGCTTTTACCGCCTGTTGCGTAAGCTAACATACTTAAAAACTCGGTGGTCATTATAACACCAAGCAATACTAAAAGCTGAGGGGCTACAGCATGCTCAACACTTATAAAGGGTGGCAGTAGTGAAATCATAAACGCCCACCCTTTAGGGTTAGCAATTGCGGTTACAAAACCTTGCGTAAATAACGACTTCCTACTTACGTCACTTGGTTTTGAGGTATCGACCGACATTTTTCCTTTGGCTCGCCACATGTTAACGCCAATATAAATTAAGTACGCACCGCCTACCCACTTTAAAATAGCGAACACATCTGGGTAATTTAGCATTACGCTTGCAACGCCTAATACCGCAGCTATAGCAACACTTGCTACACCTAACAGCTCACCTATCATCATCCATAATGTGCGGCGCACGCCAATGCTCATACCGAGTGTCATGGCAAGGGTCATACACATACCTGGCGTTATCGACACAAAAAAGAAGGTAGGAATAAAAACCGCAAGTGCTGCTACATCAATCATTAATTTACTCTCATATTAAAAGCAAAAACGCGGCTATAAGTAGCCGCGCTGTTGCTTACTCATTTTTATTACTATTGACCAGCACTTACCACGGGGTCAGTAATAACCTCTACTGGCTCTGCTGTATCATTTAACAAATACTTATCTAACCACTGTTCTTGTTCCCACAACACATGTAATAAGCTTTTACGCGCACGGTAACCATGTGCTTCATAAGGGAGCATTACTAAGCGAGCATCTTTACCTAAACCTTTAAGGGCTGCGTACATGCGCTCACTTTGCATTGGGAAAGTGCCCGAATTAGGGTCTTCTTGGCCGTGGATCATTAGCATTGGCTCGTTAATTTTTTCAGCATGGAAAAACGGCGACATATCAGCGTACACACTTTGTGCTTGCCAAAAATCACGCTCTTCTCCTTGAAAACCAAACGGTGTTAATGTGCGGTTATACGCGCCACTGCGGGCAATACCTGTTTTAAATAAATCGCTATGAGCCAATAAGTTAGCAACCATAAATGCACCATACGAGTGCCCTGCTATGGCTATCTTGTTTTTATCGGCAATGCCTTTTTTAACTAATACATCAACAGCTGCTTGCGCACTTGATACTAACTGCTTTCTAAAGTTATCGTTTGGCTCGCTGCCATCAATACCCACTATTGGCATTTTAGGGTCGTCAAACACGGCAATCCCTTTAGCAAGGTAAGGCATTGGGCCCCAATAACCAATGTAGGTAAACGCATAAGGCGATTCGCGTACTTGCGATGCAACGGCTTTATCTTTGTATTCAAGTGGATAAGCCCACATAAGTACCGGTAACGGGCCTTGTGTTTTATCGTACCCTGGTGGTAAATAAAGCGTGCCCGAAAGCTCAACACCGTCGTCGCGTTTATAACGTAATTGCTCTTTAGTTACGCCTTTAAATGCAGGGTACGGATGCTCAAATGTCGTTAATTGCGTTAACGTGTCGTTATCTAAATCACGTATAAAAAAGTTAGGTTGCTCAGTTTTAGATTCACGAATAGTAATAAATCGCTCACCTTCGTCATCAAGTAGTGAACGAACACGCTCATAGTATGGCGCTTGTGATTGCCATAAACGCTTGCTGCTATTTGTTTTAACATCGTACCTATCTAAAAACGGCACATTACCTTGCTCTGAAGCACCATTACCGCGCAGGTAAATATAACGCCCGCCTACAATTTTAATTACGTTTGCGCCTAAATCATTGCGCTCGTAAATTGCATTACCTGGGTCTTTGTACGCATCGTTGTAACTACGCTCTGAAAATAGCACGCGGTTTCTGTCGGCATTTCGTGGTTGCACTATGTAAGTACGTACTTGGCGATCGCTAAAGCGCCAGTCTGTCAGCATTGCTACGTTTTCGTTGCCCCACTCCATTCCCGCATAACGGCGCTCTACTTTGGCAAATAATTTAGGCTCACGTTTAAATGGTGCACGTAAGCCGTAAACATAATCATGATGCTCAACGTCGGTTTTCATGTCGCCGCCATCTTGTGCCTCGGCCCAAATAACTTCAGCACCTTGATCGGCTCGCCATTCAAAATCACGGCGGCCAGTGCGTACACTGTCGTAACCTTGTGGAATATTATCGGCAAGTGGCTGTTTTGCCAGCTCTGCTAATGCATAGCCGCGCATGCCCCATATTTGCCACGTGCTTGCAAAGCGGCTGTAAGGCACTTGATACGAAAACGGCTCATTAATACCGGCAACTAAAATATTGGTAGAATCAGGTGATACCGAAAACGATTTAAATAAAGAAGGGCTACCTATTGCTTGAGTATTGCCATCAAGCGTTATGTAAGCCAATTGCCCTTGGCCGTAAAACTTAAACTGTGATTCATCAAACGGGCTGGTTAATAAATTTTGGTAAGTACGTGCTGGCGCTTTTTCGCCAGTACTTTGTTGAATAACAGGCACTACATTTTGGCTGTTATTTTCAAGCCTTGGTTTACCAAAATTAACAGCAATATTTGCAACAATGGCGCTGCTATCTGGCAGCCATTTATATGGCGATGCAGTTAGTACCGAATTTAACGCAGCACTAGTTAACTCTTTTGCTTGTTTGGTTTCAACGCTGTAAAGCCATAAGTTGGCTTGGGTTGGTTGCTCAACAACAAAGGCTAAATATTTACTATTAGATGACCATTTAGGTGAGCGGATAATGCCATTAGGTAAGTTGTTAATGCTAATAACCGACCCGCTTTGAACATGCTTTAGCTCCACGGCACTAAATTTGGCACTCACACGAGAGCGCGAAAAATTAGCGGGGTTTAGCTTAATACCTGCAAGCTTAAGCTCTTCTTTTGCAAGTTCATCAAGGGTTACTACACGTTTGCGCTCAAAAAGCGCTAGCCACTGGCCATCGCTCGATAAGTAACTAGTGGGTGCTAACTTAGCGTCAACCAATGCTGCAAGTTCGGGTGATGGGGTTTGATAGCCCTGCTCGGCGTAACTTGTTGGGACTAATGCCGCACAACAAATAAAGACAACTAACAGCCTAAAAGCGCTCATGTTTTTATCCTTTTGTTATTTTTTACTCTTATAGGCGTATATAAACACGTTTTGCTTTGTTCATAAAGTATTAAGGTAAGTTATACACCTCTAAAAGATGACTTAATAGTGCTGATTAAGCTAAACTACAGCGCTATTTATTCACCACTGCGGTACTTAAAATACAATGCATAACAAAGCCAAATCAGTCACCATTTTTGATGTTGCAGAGCGTGCTGGTGTATCAAAATCAACCGTATCCTTGGTACTTACCCAAAGCGATAAAGTGGGCAATAAAAGTAAACAAAAAATACTCAAAGCGATAGATGAGCTAGGGTACGTTTATAATCGTGATGCCGCTGCTATGCGCTCAAAACGCTCTAACTTAGTGGCCATAGTAATAAATGATTTAACTAACCCAGCTATGGCACACCTTGCTACCAGCTTAGAACTTTTGTTAAACGACAATGGCTTACAAGCCATGATTGTAAGCAGTAATAATAGCCTTGAGCTACAAGCAAACGCAGTTAAAAACTTAAAAGAATACAACGCGGCTGCATTTATTATTTGCCCCGTTGCTAATACTTGCCCCAAATGGCTTGATGCGCTCAGCGCGCAACACAAAGTAATTACCTTAATGAGTGAAGTGCCCTTTAGCGCAGCTCCGTGTGTATTACCCGACTATAAAAAAGCCAGCCACGTAGCCAGTATGCATTTACTCGCACAAGGCGTGACAAACATAGCATTTATAAGCAGTGAACTTACTTTAAGTGATTCACAAGCACTGCAAAGTGGCTTCAATACCGCATGCGCGCAGCACAGCATTACACCATTAGCACCCATTGACTGCGCAGTAAACACAGCCCTTAGCGCTAAAAATGCATTTATAGAAGCATATAAACACAACCCCACATTAAACGCAGTGGTGTGTGCAAACGATATTATTGCTCAAGGTGTTATTGCCGCTATTAACTCATTAACTCATCACTCTATTAAAGTAGTGAGTTGCCACCACATTCCTAATAGCGCGGTTATAAATAATCACTTAACCACCGTGGCTATTAGTACAACTGATATAGCTAAGCGGTGCCTTTTAATACTCCAAGAGCTACTACAAAATACAGCCCCGCCAGTAAAAACACTGGTAAATGTAAACTTACAAATTAGAGATTCTAGCCAATGAAAAAAGTGCTGGTAATTGGCTACGTATGGCCAGAGCCAAATTCGTCTGCTGCGGGAACGCACATGATGTCGTTATTAAATGCATTTAGAGCGCAAAACTGGGACGTTGAATTTGCAACGCCCGCGCAGCGCACCGACCACATGGTAAACCTTGACGACTTTGGTATAACCAGCCAAAGCATTGCACTAAACTGCGATAGCTTTGACGAATACGTTAAAGCCTATAACCCAGATATAGTCATGTTTGACCGTTTTATGATGGAAGAACAATTTGGCTGGCGCGTCGATAAGCATTGCCCAAATGCCATTAAAATTCTCGATACCGAAGATTTACAATGTTTGCGTAACGCTCGCCACGAAGCCTTTAAAGGTGAGCGCGAGTTTACAACCAGCGATTTACACTCAGACATAGCAAAACGAGAAATTGCCGCTATTTTACGCTGCGACCTAAGCTTAATTATTTCAAGTTATGAAATGAGCCTGCTAAACAGCGTCTTTAAAATAGAGCCAAGCTTATTACACCATTTACCATTTATGGTCGATTTAAGCTCACTGCCTACAAGTACAAAAACGTTTGAGCAGCGCCAGCACTTTATGACCATAGGTAACTTTAGACACGCACCAAACTGGGATGCTGTACTTTATTTGCAAAAAATATGGCCACTTATTCGCAAGCAACTCCCAAAAGCAGAACTACATATTTATGGCTCCTACCCACCACCAAAAGCCACGGCACTAAATAACCCTAAAACAGGGTTTTTAATAAAAGGCTGGGCCGATAATGCGTTTGATGTAATGCAAAGCGCACGCGTATGTTTAGCACCACTTCGTTTTGGTGCAGGCATTAAAGGTAAATTACTTGAAGCCATGATTATGCAAACACCCAGCGTTACCACCTATATTGGTGCAGAGGGCATGCATAACGATTTACCATGGCCTGGTAAAATAGCCAACACCGCCGACGATTTTGCCAATGCTGCTGTTGAAATGTACACCAATCAAAGTGACTTTGAACAAGCACAGCAAGATGGCAACACGCTCCTTAATACGCTTTACGATAAAGCACAATTGAGTACGGTGTTAATTATAAAAATCGATTCAATAAGTAGCGATTTAGAGGCTCATCGCGAAAAAAACTTTACAGGCCAAATGCTCAAACATCATACAATGCGCAGCACTCAATACATGTCGCAATGGATAGCTGAAAAAAATAAAAAATTAGATTAAAAATGACTAGACACACACCAATTAGTGTTTAAAATCGCGCCCATCAAACGTGGGCAGTTTTAGCTGTATTGTCTATATTTTTAGCTTAGTTATCGCAATATTTGGTCCAAAAAGATTTGAAAACTGCAACCTTTACAGAAAAACGCAAATTTATCGTTAAATTGGGTAAAATGCTTCACAAGTATGGTACGCCTGCTTACCGCCTAGAAGCCCACCTAATGGAAGTGGCTACATATTTAGGACTTAAATCGTCGTTTGTTATGTCGCCAACTTCGGTAACGTTTGTTATTTGGACTGATGGCCACGAAGACGAGTACACCCATGTTGCGCGTGTAGACCCTGGCGATCACGATTTAGGCTCACTTGCCGACACCGACGACCTTGTAAACCAAATGCTTGACGACAAGCTAACTTTACAAGAAGTTGACGCCCAGCTAGATGCTATCTACGACATGCCAAACCCATACAATAAACTTGTTACGGGCGTTGCGTTTGCAACTTCTGGTGGTGCGTTTGCAATGTTAATGGGTACTAGCTGGACTGATGTTATTTGGTCATCGCTTCTTACTTTAGTTGTTTATTTGTTTGTGCTTTGGTCGGGACGCTCAAAACGCGTAGCCCATATGCTTGAGCCATTGGTAGCCATAATATCGGCAATACTTGCCTGTGCAGTAAGCGTGTATATAACACCTGAAATAAACATACGCTTGGTGGTACTTTCGGCCATTATTGTATTTATACCAGGTTTAGCACTTGCGCTTGGCTTAGCAGAGCTTGCAGCGCGGCATTTAGTGTCGGGTACAGCAAGAGTCATGGACTCGTTTATGCTGTTATTTAAACTCTATTTTGGCGGTTTTATTGGCATAGGCATTGGCTTTGCACTCTTTGGGCAAGCTGACTTTGTACAACCTGAACCATTACCAAAGTGGACCGCATGGCTGGCTATATTTTTACTTTGTAGCAGCTTAATCGTTATTTTTAGAACCAAACTTAAGCACGCTGTTTGGTCTATTGCATCAGGCTTTATAGCGTATGGCACCAGTATTGGCTCGGCTATGTACCTTGATTACACGTTAGGTACGTTTGTGGGTGCTTTATCGGTAGGTATATTTAGTAACTTGTTTAACCGTGTTGCTAATGCGCCGGCTTCTATTGTGGCCATGCAAGGCTTAATTGTATTAGTACCAGGTAGCAAAACCTATATTGGCTTAAACTCACTCATTGAAGGCCAAGACTTTATATACGCAGAGCATATAGGCCAGCAAACGTTTTTAATATTTATGTCGCTTGTTGCAGGGCTAATATTTGCAAACGTAGCCCTACCGCCTAAAAAGAGTTTGTAACTGATATTGAGCACTCGCTTTACTTTAATTGAGTAAAGCGAGTAAAACATTAAACTAAAAACAACTACCAAGTAGCAATTGAGGCCAATGCTAAATGTTTTAGCTCATTACATTGCACTTGAGTCAAACTCAAAAACCTCATAGTGATTCCAACGTAAAAACAGTTCAGCGCTTTCTAAATAACCTAAACTCTGGATAATAAATCTATCTCAAGCAGCTATTTTCAGCGCTAACTGCGTTGAATTTACTTGCAATAGGCTAGATATTTGCGTATTCACTGGTGCGTAAACTGCTTTGCTGAGCTTGAATAAGCCATAAAACAGCCAGCGACAGTAAAACCGATTTCCATTTCATTATTGCTCCGTTCCCTCTATGAGTAGAGGTATTTTATGCGTGTTTTTATTAATTTAATAATAAAAGATGATAGTGAGGATTATTACTTGGCACTTCCCTATTGAGCAAAAGTACTCAATAGGGAAGTAACTCACTTAGCGTGACCAGTTAGTTTTGGCAAGCTCTACAATCTCGTTTCCTTTGCCGTTTATCAGCGCTTTCATCATGTAAACACTAAAGCCTTTTGCTTGCTCTAATTTGATTTGCGGCGGCATTGAAAGCTCTTGTTTTGCAGTATCGACTTCTAAAACAACAGGTCCTGAGTGGTTCATCATCTCGTTCATTGCCGATGGTAATTTTTCAGGGTCATCCACATGAATCCCTTTTAAGCCGCAGGCCTGTGCAATGTTAGCAAAACTTGGGTTTTCTAAATCGGTATCGCTTGATAAAAACCCACTGGCTTTCATTTCCATAGCCACAAAACTGAGTGAGCGATTATTATAAAGAACAATCTTTATTGGTAAATTAAGCTGCTTAAGTGAGATTAAATCCCCCATTAACATCGAAAAGCCACCATCACCACACATTGCAATGACTTGGCGGTCTCTATCAACAGATTGAACTCCCATTGCCTGCGACATCGCATTTGCCATAGAGCCATGATTAAACGAGCCAATTAAGCGACGCTTACCATTCATTGATAAATAACGCGCAGCCCACACTGTTGGCGTACCTACATCACAAGTAAAAACAGCATCGTCAGCTGCTTGTTCGTTGAGTAAACGCGTTAGGTATTGCGGGTGAATTAAGTTTTGCGAGGTTTTGCCACTGGCAAGTTCATCAAGATCTTGTCGAGACTCTTTGTAATTTTTAACACATTTTTGTAAGTGCGAACTGCTCCGTTCACCTTTAATATAATCAAGCAGTGTGGTCACTGAATTTTTAGTATCCCCTAACACGCCACAGTCAATTTGCACGTGTCGTCCGAGTGACGCAGCCTGATTATCAATTTGCAATATGGTGGTATTTTCGGGATAAAATGCACGATAAGGAAAGCTCGTACCAATCATAAGTAATGTATCGGCTTCTTGCATTGCATGATACCCCGATGCAAAGCCAATAAATCCGGTCATACCAACATCGTAAGGATTATCGTATTCAATAAATTCTTTACCGCGCATGGCATGCACAATTGGCGCTTGTAATTTTTCGGCTAGCGCAACAATTTCGTCGTGGGCATCCTTACAACCAGCACCACACAATAAGGTTACTTTTTTACTTTTATTAAGATGAGTCGCCATCGCTTCAATATCAGATAAAGCGGGGGTATAAGTTGCTGGCTTTGGCACGTTCCATTTTGGCTTAATAGCTTTAGGCATATCTTTTAATGCAATGTCGCCAGGTAGCACAAGTACACTCACGCCTTTGTTTAGTATTGCTTGTCGCATTGCTGTTTCTAGCAGGTACGGCATTTGCTCAGGGCTCGACACCATTTCACAATACACACTGCATTCTTTAAATAATTCTTGCGGATGGGTTTCTTGAAAATAACTACTACCAATTTCAGATGAAGGAATATGTGCGGCAATTGCTAATACTGGTACATTATTACGCTGACAATCAAATAAGCCATTAATTAAATGAAGGTTACCTGGCCCGCAAGAACCCGCACACACCGCAAGCTCGCCTGATAAATGGGCTTCGCCACCAGCTGCAAATGCGGCAACTTCTTCATGTCGCGTACCTAGCCATTCAATTGTTCCCATTTTTCGCAGACTTTCACTAATGCCGTTAAGTGAATCGCCAGTGACTCCCCAAATACGTTTTACGCCTGCTTGTTCGAGGGTTTTTGTAATAAAACTTGCGATATTTTGACTCATAATATAGAACTCCTAAATATTCAGTTATTCTGTAAATTGATTTTTCGTCTCTGATCTATCAGGTAAGTCATCGTTTAGAAATGCGCTCAATTATTGAGAATCGATAAGCTTAAATATTTTGATAATGATAGATATTTTACTACTGAGACTTTACTAACAAACGCCTGGGTTTGCTGCGCCCCCATACTGATACATAAAACATGAATGTCCGCTTTAAAGTGTTTATGAATATGCGGATGCGAGATTTTTAGTGGCTTAACTATGAATATGTTATTATGCGCTCAATTATTTTACTGAATGCTTTTCTCTTACTTCTATGTCAAATTCTGCTTCTTGCTTTACATTATTTTCTCAAAATATTGATGCTCTCGCGCTTCCTGAAAAGTTTACTTTCCCTTTTTATTACGAGCCGCAACCATTAGCTGTAGCAGCCACAAAACAATTACAGCAACAACTTGAAACGTTAACGCATTTAAAAGCAGAAAATACAGGTAAAATGTTTGGGGTTTTAGTGGTGCAAAATGTTAAGCAACAATTAGGCTTTTTAAGCGCTTATTCGGGACAAATTGAAGGTGATAAAGGCAATATTAGCTTTGTGCCGCCTGTTTCTAGCATGCAGCTGCAAGACGATACCTATTTGGCTCAAAGTAAAATAATTAACGATATTAATGCTCAAATTGAGCAATTAGAAAATAGCGAACAACTGCTTGAAGTTAATAGCAAACTTGATGATGCAACACAGAGCTACCAGCAAGCGTTATTAGCTCAACAGGCGGTAATGCAAGCCGGTCGTCGGCAACGAAAAATACAACGTACCGAAGGCGAATTAGAGCTTAGCGAAAGTGATTTTGAGCAGTTAAAAAATAAGCTTGCAGGGCAAAGCATCGTAGAAAAAAAGCAACTGCTGGCACTTAAAGCCTATTGGCAAAATATAATCGAGTCACTGCAGCAAACACACATCAATATTTCTGATGAAATTGCTCATTTAAAAAAGCGCCGTAAAACGCTTTCTAAAAGCTTACAAAAAAAGTTATTTACTCAGTACCAGTTTTTAAATGCAAATGGTGAAACTACAGACTTAAATGCCATATTTGCAGCATTACCTGAGCACACGCCTCCTTCGGGTGCTGGCGATTGTGCAGCGCCTAAATTATTACAATACGCCTATAAACATGACTTAAAGCCACTTGCTATGGCTGAATTTTGGTGGGGAGCAGCGCCTAAATCAGCAATTAGGCAGCATAAAAACTACTACCCTTCTTGTTACAGTAAATGCCAACCAATACTTGGGCACATGCTAAAGGGTTTAGATGTTGAAGATAACCCGCTACTTATCAACCCAGCTCAGGGTAAAGATTTAAGTATTGTTTATAAAGATGACGACTTACTTGTGGTAAATAAGCCCGCTGAGTTTTTATCGGTACCTGGCGTTAATATTGATGACTCAGTTTATATGCGAATCAAAACGCAGTTTCCAGAGGCATCAGGGCCACTAATTGTACACAGATTAGATATGTCGACTTCTGGGTTATTGATGATTGCGCTTAATAAACGCGTGCACAAAGCACTGCAAAAGCAGTTTATTGAACGCACCATAGATAAACGTTATGTCGCATTAGTTAATGGTAACGTAGCTGAGGATAGCGGAGTAATTGATTTACCCTTAGTGCTCGACTTTGATGATAAACCGCGCCAAATGGTATGTTATAAACACGGTAAGCCATCACTTACTACCTGGCACGTTTTAGAGCGTAACAACAATATTACCCGATTACAGTTATATCCTAAAACAGGGCGAACTCATCAACTAAGAGTGCATTGTGCGCACAGTTCAGGTTTAAACATGCCAATTATAGGCGACACACATTACGGGCAAAAAGCCGATAGATTACATTTACATGCAGAATACTTAGCATTTACTCACCCAATTACACTTAAACGATTAGAATTTGAAGTAGCCGCAGATTTTTAACAAAAGCACATAAACCGCTACCACTAAAACGTACAAATATTGGCTTTTATTAATTAAATTGATATTGTTTATGGTCTTATTTTTTTCAATGATGAGTATAAGAAACAGTTCAAACCCAAGTTTATTAAGCAATGCGAAAAAGTATTTCAATAATAAAAATAAATCAGCAAAGGATTAACATGGCTAACAATACACAAATAAAGATTTTAGGTAATACTTTATGGGCAAAGTATATTGTTCTCCTTTTATTTTTACTTTTTAGTAAGCTTGCCTCTGCTAACGGCGATTCATTAAATGCAACTTCACATGCGCTAGACTTTGACACGACTCAAACTCTCATCAATAACATAAAACTAAATGAATTAGACTATCTTCAAAATGGAGACAAACTCACTCAAGCGTTTAAAATAAGCAAAGATCAAAATTGGGAAAAGCTTCATCTAGAAGCGGCCGCTTTGTATGCGGAGTTACTTTTTAGACAAGAAAAATACGCAGCGTTAAATACTCACTTATCCTATTACTTAAAGAACAAAGAGTTACCAAACCAAAAAAGTGTGTATTTATTATTTCTCGAATCACAACTCAAGTCTCTAGCGAGGGATGCAAACCCAGCTCCAGCACACACGCTAGCCACAAAATTAGAAGAGAGCTTGCAACAGCATTCAACTAAAGAAAAAATCATTATTTTACGAGCACTTGCTTACTATTACACCGATACAGATGCATTGAAAAAGACCCTAAATGTTGCACTAGAGGGGTTAGAATTAGCATTAAAAGATGACGATTCAGCATCTCAAGGATACTTTTTTAGAAAAATAGCCGATGCATATAATTATCTAAACGAAAAAGACAAAGCCGTATATTATGCAAAAAAAGCGGTTGCGGCATATGAGCAAACGCAAGATGGGCTTTTTACTGCAAAAGCATATTGGAGTTTAGGCAATGTATTGCTGGAGATTAAGAAACCTAAAGATGCCTTAATATATCTAGACAAAGCATTGCTCTATTTTAAAAAAGTTAATATGCAAAAAGGCTTAACCTTTGCTCAGTACTCAATTGCCAGTATTGAGTACTTACAAGCAAACTACGATAAAGCTTTAACTTTAACTAAAGAAAACATTGAGCTTGCTCGTTCTGCAGGTGTTTATGATATGCAACTCGCATCGCTCATTTTGTTAGCTGACATATATATAAAACTAGATTTAATTGATCAAGCAAATGAAGCAAACGATGAGGTGTTTTTAAAATTAGATAAATTCAGCCGCAGTATTTATAAAGCCGATTTTTTAAGTAAACGCTATGAGCTAAAGCGACGCCTTAACTACACTGACGAGGCTTTTGAAGCAATTGAACAAAAGCTCCTTTATACAAAAAAACACTACGAAGCTACCAGTGAAAATAATATAAAAACACTACAGATACAGTTTGAAGTAAAAGAAAAAGAAGAAAAAATACAGCAACTAGAGTACGCAAAAGATATTAGTGAGCTACAAGCTAAAGAAGAATATCATCAAAAAATAATTTGGCGACTTAGCGCTGCTATTGCGTTTATTTTAGTGATTGTTTCATTATTTTTATTTTATCGACAAGCTCGACAACGTCAAAAGTATCACGATATTTCATTAACAGATTACCTAACAAATTGCCCTAATCGAAGAGGAATAATGCGCGCAGCAGAAGCAAAGCTTGATGAAGGTAAAATGACTATAGCAATTGTTGACTTAGACTACTTTAAAAAAGTTAACGACCATTTTGGTCACGATGTTGGCGATTTAGTTCTTATTGCCTTTGCAAAAGCTGCAAGAGAAACACTAAGTGGTGATCATCAGTTTGGCCGCTACGGCGGCGAAGAATGGTTGTTTGCACTAAATTCGGTTGACGAACTAGCTATTCGAGATATATTTGACCAGCTAGCCACTAGGTTTACCGAGCATTGTAGTAATATAAAAGACCTTCCTTGTGATACAAAAATCACTTTTAGTGTTGGAGCCTCTGTAAGTAACCCTTTAAAAAGCACACTAGATGTTCTTATTAAGCATGCAGATAAATTACTTTATAAAGCAAAAGAAAACGGAAGAAACCAAGTCGTTGTTGATTAAATAAACACAGCTAGAAGTACTTGCTCAGTTAATTGACTAAAGTCCATCTGTAACCATCTGTTTAATTTTATGTGCTTTTACAAAATGATCTAATTTATGGGTGTGTATCCACCAAGTAGCAGCTTCCATAAGTAGCTCTGGGTCGTCGTTTTTATTAGCAAAAAATGCATAAAAAGAAAGCCCTACATTTTCGCCTTTAACTGCTATTTTTTTATCGCACACGGTAATTATTTTTGCTCTTAGTTCTTCCCTCATACATACCTTATTTAATTATATTTTTACTATTAAAATACGCCATTTAAAAAGCTAACGATTAGCTGTAAAAGGCTTCTATCAACCAAGCCATGATTCTCAAGCTCTTTATTAGGCGTATTTACTTTTGCAGCTTTGCATTCATTATCTAATGTCTCATTTTTAAGTGTATCGGTTTCGTATGCAATATCTGCTTGTTCCATACATTTTGCCGAGCCTGCGTAAGGCTTTGCCGCACAAGCGCTTAGTAATAAAAAAAGTGGAATTGCTATCAATAATTGCTTCATAACTAATCCTATTTTTACGCAACTTATTTACTTTAAATTACAGTTGCAAGTTAGCCTATTTACTTTTCTACCACCATTACAAAAAATTCAAAAAAGAACGTACCGATGGCATCAAAAAAAGTGTTATTTTTTTCATCCTTTTTAATTTGTGCGCTAATGCATTGATTGTAAACCTGTGAGCTTGTTTGAGCGCCATTTCGATCAACCATTTCAGCCTCTTCAATGCATAAGTTAGGGTCAGAACGCGGGGCTGTACTACATGCACTCAGTAAAGCGCACAGCAATAATGCGGCGACGGGGCTTTTTATGTTCATCCTTAAACTATCCTATTCAGTTAACGTGCTACCTGCATTTATACCTATATGTATTATATGTGGGAGTAATACATATAGGTTGTACCTAAATAATGTTGCTACTTTATCACTGCAATAAAATCAACAACCAGTAAATATTTGTAAGGTTCTGTAGGGATTTATACTCCCTTTATAATTGAACTATGTAAAATCCTGAAATTATTGCATTCATATCACTGTAAAATTTACAGTGATATGAGCATAAAAATAAAAAATCAAAATAAAAGCAATAAAATACATCAACTTAATATTTGGCATTTAGTTTGCACATTAGTGATATAAGCAAATAAATTGTAAAAGGATTAGTTATGAATATTTTTGAAGCACTACGTCACGATCATGACAAACAACGAGAATTAGTAGATGCGCTTATTCAAACGCACGGCGAAACAGAGCAGCGCCACACGCTAATGGACGAGCTAAAAACAGAACTAGAACAACACGCAAAATTTGAAGAACGTTACTTTTATAACCCACTTATGTTTGATGACTTAACTCATGAAAAAGCGCGCCACAGCGTAGCTGAACATCACGAAATTGATGAATTAATTGAACAACTTGAAGATACCGAAATGAGCTCGTCTGCATGGTTAGTTGCAGCTAAAAAGCTACACCATTTGGTACATCATCATTTAAGTGAAGAAGAACACGAAGTGTTTCAATTAGCGGGTAAAGCACTTACCGAAGGGCAAAAAGAGAGCCTTGCTGAGCAATACAACGACGCAATGCATTAGTTGCATAACATGCAAACCGACTTCCACACACTCCCTGTGTACTTATTGGTTATAAGCCTTATGGCTTATAACCAATTTTTTTGCATGTACTTTATTACTTTACAGTAAATTTCACGTCTTGGTCGCGTAGTAAGTAAAGTGCAAAACACGCAGCCCACATTGGCCATGCAGTAAAGAATAATAAGTTATTAAAGCCATCTATGTACTGGTTGTAAGATGAAAGCGTAGACAAACCATGCATCACAAAAATCACACCATAAGTAATGCGTTTTTTAATACCCGCTAAAAATGCTAAAACAAGCACTAACTGCACCGCACCAATAATGTAAGCCACTATATCTGTAGAGCCACTAATACCGTAAAAATGTTCAAAAATACGTGCGCTATGTCCAGGATTAACAAACTTATCGAATGTCCACATAACCATTACAATAAACACGCCTAAACGCAAAGATAAAAGTGACCACTGCAAACGGTTTTGCACATCAGAATTCATTGAACCTGTCATAAAATTTCCTTAAATGAATATTAATAAACTTAGAAGTAACCTAGACCGTATAAGTTATTTTTTATTTCAAAAATTTTTAATTAAATTCATTAGTTAAGCCATGCAGTACTAAAAGTGAAGCTTATTTAAGTAATTTAAAAATGCTGCATAAAAGTTAACTCTTTTAAAATGTTAGCAGGTTGAAAGTAGTCTATAATTAAAAATTCTATTAAAAGCATATATTTACATTCAGTCTAGTACAATCGCTGTATTAATATTTTATCAACTAATAAAACAATACTACTTAATTACCATCTTTATAATGCATCTGTTTTGTTATGTTCTAAAAAACAAAAAGAATCAAAATTTTACTGAAAGTTATTTTTAATCCTTTCGGTCTTTATCGCCAACAACATTTTAACCGTAGAGAGAAAACGTTTGAAACACGCATATTTAGCACTTTCCCTAGCCACCATATTAAATACACCACTTAATGCTTTTGCAGCCGAAGAATCAAAAACAGCAAAAGAAGGCGCAATTGAGCGTATTGAGGTGGCAGGCCAAGTTATTAAATCTCAAGGTCTTTCGGTTAAAAATGCCACTGTAGACGGCCCTTTTGGCGACAACTTAGCTCTACAAGATATAGCCCGTTCAGTAACACCAATTTCAAGCGAGTTAATAGAACAACTCAATATTACGACTTTACAAGATGTACTTGCAGTAAGTCCTAATACCTATTCAGCCAGTGGTTTTGGAGCACCTAGTTTACCTACTATTCGTGGGCAACTAGGTGAGCTTTTCCAAGATGGTACACGCCGCCAAGCAGGTAATAATGGCTTCGGTGTGCCGTTATCGTTCAACTCTGTAGAACAAATAGATGTAGTAAAAGGCGCGCCACCGGTATTATTTGGTTCAAGCCAACGCAACGGTGGTTTTGTAAACTTACATTCTAAAAAAGCATCAACTGACGACAGTAAAGGCAAAGCAACGGTATCTGCAGGACGATGGGATCAGTACAGTGTTTTAGTTGATTACAGTGCACCTATAGTAAAAGACAAAGTAGGCTTTAGAGTAAGCGCTGAACACATTGATAACGGCAGTTACTACGACTTTTCGGGCACGAAAAGCGACAGCCTATTTGCAGCACTTAGGGTGTTACCTGATGACAAGAGCAGCTGGGATATTAACTTTGAGTTATACCAAGTTGAATTTACCGATAACGCAGGTATTAACCGCCCTACTCAAGCGCTAATAGATAATGGCCTTTATATTACCGGCCAAGGCGTTCAAGCAAATGGCAGTACAGTTCCAGCGGCAGGTTCTATTGTTTCACCTACTGGGCAAGTAAAAATAGACCGTAGTACAGTACTTACCGACCCTGACAATCAAAACGAAGCCACTACTTATTTACTACACAGTATTTATAAGCGTGAACTTTCAAACAATGCATCAATAAAAAACATTACGTATTTTCAGCACTTACAACGCGAAGAAATTGCACAAAATAGCTTTGTTGAAATTATAGATGGTGCCGATACCGCGCAAAACCGTACCGAACTGACTTACCAATGGAGCAACGAACAGCAAACAATTTTTGCTTTTGATGTGCGTTACAACCGCGTGCTAGGCTACAGCCAATTTACAACAGAAGCCGACTTACCTATTGATTTAACTGGCCCAGTTTCAAATCGCCGCATTCCTTTAACTGATGCACAACAAGCGCGTTTAATTGAAATTAGTCCAGGTGTATTTGTATCCCCTGGTGGTCAGTACGATATTAATAACGATGGCAGCGGCGACTTTAACTTATCAGACACTACCGATTCGCGCTCATGGCAAACGGGTTTTGCTATTCAGCAAGATTCAGATTGGACAGATAAGTTTCATACAAGTGTTGGTTACCGCATTGATTTTTATGACGTAGACGCGCACGACCCAATAGCACCAGAGGGTGAAATTGCAGCTCGCGATAGCATTAACGATAAGCTACATTCGGGGCAAGTAAGCTTTAACTACCGATTAAACGGTGATTACACCACTTATGGTGCAGCAAGTTACAACGAAGCCACATCAAATAGCATGGCTGGCGGCACGTCTCTTGGTGGCGACAACACAATTAGCGCACAAAACTTTTCAACCGAAAATACCTTGGTTGAATTTGGTTTAAAATACGCACCAACTAACAGCGATTGGTACGCCGATGGTGCGGTGTTTAGCCAACGTCGTAGTTTACGTAATCGCGATGGTAGTAATACTGGCATTCGTACTACCGGCTTTGAAAGCCAAGTATTTTATGACGCCTACCCTTATTGGCTAAGTGCTGGCTACAGCTATATTGACGCTCGCTACGATAATTCTGCAAGTAGTCAAGATTCGGCTCAAGTAGCTGATGCATTTGACAACTCACGTCCAGATATTATTGAAGGTACCAGTGTTGGCGCACCTAGCTTTACCGCTTTTGCACCTTCAAACACACGTGTACAGGGCATCCCTGAGCAATCTTTCAGCTTTAACGGAAATTATTCAATTAATTCGAAATGGCAAACGGGTTTTTCAGGTCTATATACAAAGAGTTATCCATTAGACTTTTTGGCGACGGTAAAAATTCGTGATCAGTACACACTAAACGTAAATACTAGCTATGCTTTTACGCCTAGTACCAAGTTACGATTAGATGTGAACAACGTAACGAATCAAAAAAACTGGCGCCCAGTATTTGAAGGCGGTTACTTTGGCGCAACATTGGCATTTCCTGAATTGCCAATAAACGCAAAATTAACACTAACCCATAATTTTTAAGAGCGGTTTGAGAGAGAACATGATTAAAAAAATATTTTTATTATTGATTGCAGCGGCCGCCGTCGGCCTGTTCTTTCATTTTGACTTACACCAACTACTTACGCTTGATGGCTTAAAAGGGTCGATGGATCAGTTTAACCAATACAAAGAGCAGTCACCGTTACTCGTTATTGGTGGGTTCTTTTTACTATACGTAGTAGTTACAGCTCTCTCGTTACCGGGCGCAGCTATTTTAACACTTGCAGCAGGTGCATTGTTTGGTTTAGTTGAAGGCTTATTGGTTGCATCTTTTGCATCAACTATTGGCGCAACACTTGCCTTTTTAGTATCGCGTTACTTACTACGCGACACTATTAAACAACGCTTTCCTGAGCGCTTAGCTGCAATTGATGCAGGCGTTGAAAAAGAAGGTGGATTTTACTTATTTACTCTTCGTTTAGTGCCGGTGTTTCCGTTCTTTTTAATAAACCTATTAATGGGTGTTACTTCAATAAAGTCATGGACTTATTACTGGGTAAGCCAAGCAGGTATGCTCGCCGGTACATTTGTATTTGTTAACGCAGGTACACAACTGGCGCAAATAGAAAGCTTATCTGGAATTTTATCATTCAACTTAATCTTATCATTCGCTTTATTGGGTATATTCCCATTCATTGCAAAAGGAATCTTAAACGTGTTTAAAAAGCGTCGCGTATACAAAAACTACACTAAGCCTAAAAAATTCGACCGTAACATGATTGTTATTGGCGCAGGCGCAGGTGGTTTGGTAACAAGTTATATAGCCGCTGCTGTTAAAGCAAAAGTAACCCTTATTGAAGCGGGCGAAATGGGCGGTGACTGTTTAAACTATGGTTGTGTTCCAAGTAAAGCAGTCATTAAAAGCGCTAAAATTGCAGAACAAATTCGCCATGGTGAAAACTACGGCCTAGAAAATGCGACACCGCAGTTTTCGTTCAAAAAAGTAATGGCACGTGTACACAAAGTAATTGCAGATGTAGCACCACACGACAGTGTTGAGCGTTACACTGACTTAGGCGTAGATGTTGTAAAAGGCTACGGTAAATTAATAGACCCGTGGACTGTAGAAATTAAACTTAACGATGGCGGCACGCAAACACTTACCGCCCGTACTATTGTGATTGCCACTGGCGCGCGCCCATTTGTACCGCCACTACCTGGTATTGAAGAAACTGGCTATGTAACAAGCGATACGTTGTGGAATAAATTTGCAGAGCTAGATGAGGCACCTAAAAAACTTGTAGTACTTGGTGGTGGTCCAATTGGTAGCGAATTAGCACAAAGCTTTGCACGTTTAGGTTCAAGTATTACGCAAATTGAAATGGCGGAGCGCATCATGATCAAAGAAGATCTTGAAGTGTCTACTTTTGCTCACGAAGCGTTAACCGAAAGTGGCGTTAATATTTTAACATCGCACCAAGCACTTCGCTGTGAAACGCGCGATGGTAAAAAATATATTGTTGTTAAACATAACGACAAAGAAATAGATATTGAATACGACGAGCTATTATGTGCCGTTGGTAGAAGTGCACGCCTTAAAGGTTACGGTCTTGAAGAGCTAGGCATTGAAACAAACCGCACAGTAGTAACTAACGAATACCTAGAAACACTGTACCCAAATATTTTCGCAGCTGGCGATATTGTAGGTCCATACCAGTTTACACATGTGGCCGCTCATCAGGGTTGGTACGCAGCGGTAAATGGCTTATTTGGTCACCTTAAAAAGTTTAAAGTAGATTACCGTGTTATTCCGTGGACTACGTTTATTGACCCAGAAGTAGCACGTGTTGGCTTAAACGAGCAAGACGCAAAAGACAAAGGCATAGATTACGAAATCACTCGTTTTGAATTTGAAGAGCTAGACCGTGCAATTACCGACAGCGCCACTAAAGGCTTTATTAAAGTGATTACACCCAAAGGCAAAGACAAAATATTGGGTGTTACCGTAGTATCTGAACACGCTGGCGATTTAATTGCTGAGTTTGTACTGGCAATGAAACACGGTTTAGGCCTTAACAAAATACTCGGTACTATACACAGCTACCCTACTTGGGCTGAAGGTAACAAATACGCAGCAGGTGAGTGGAAACGCGCTCATGCACCTGAAAAAGTGCTTAACTTGCTTGAAAAATACCACACATGGCGCAGAGGTTAATTATGTTTAAAACACCTCTAAAAGCATTGCTACTTGGTTCGGCTTTAGTTGTAACATCGTTTGCAACGTCATTTTCGGCCCAAGCCCAAAACATGCACGATAGCTGGAATGCATTGTTAAATAAGCATGTTGTCGCTATTAACCATAATCACAGTACTGAGGTTGATTACGCTGCTATAAAACGTGAGCATGCACAGCTAAAAACGTATTTAGATTCGTTAACGGCTGTAACGCAAAGCGAATTTGACGCGTGGAAAAAGCCTAAGCAACTCGCTTTTTTAATCAATGCTTATAATGCGTGGACTGTTGAACTTATATTGACAAAGTACCCAGATCTTAAATCAATTAAAGACTTAGGGAGCTTTTTTAGCTCACCATGGAGTAAAGAGTTTGTGCCATTACTTGGCAAAACTCGCAGCCTTGATGATATTGAGCATGGTTTAATACGTGGCAGCGGTAAATACAACGACCCTCGCATTCACTTTGCGGTAAATTGCGCGAGTATTGGTTGTCCAGCGCTTCGAGAAGAAGCGTATACAGCCACTGATTTAGAAAGCCAATTGCAAGAGCAAACGGTGCGCTTTTTATCAGATATGACACGTAATATGGCTCAAGAAAATACGCTAAGCGTGTCTTCAATATTTAAGTGGTACGGCGATGACTTTGAAAAAGGCTTTAGAGGTGCAAACACGCTACAGCAGTTTTTCTTGCAGTATCCTGATGCCCTTAAACTGATACCCGCTCAGCAAAAAGCACTTGAAAATGATGACATGAAAGTTAAATTTTTAGACTACAACTGGGATTTAAATGTTCGCCATTAAGTTTTGGCAAACACTGACGCGATACAGCTTTTGCTGTGTCGCGTTTTGCGTTTGTGCAATCGTAAATTTAGCTGTTTTTTCGAGCACTGCGTTTGCTAATCCCGCTATTAACTCAAATAGTAAAAGTAATTTAGTAATTAACACACAACAGGGATCTCGCTGGCAACAAGTTCAAACACTTGGTCGCAATCAAGATGTATACTTTTATGCATGGGGCGGCGACGCGCAAATAAATGCCTATATTCAATGGGCAGCTCAGCAAGTTAAAACTAAGTACAACATTAACCTAGTGCATGTAAAATTAAGTGACACCAGCGAAGCAGTAAGCCGTGTACTTGCCGAAAAATCAGCAAACAATAACAACCAAGGCAGCGTAGATTTAATGTGGATCAACGGGGCTAACTTTGCCACCATGAGTGAGCACTCTCTGCTTTTAAAAGAATGGGCTAATAAACTCCCCTACTTTGCATTAACCGATCCGGCTAACAACCCTGCTGTAACCTTTGACTTTGGTTTACCTACCAATGGTATGGAGGCCCCATGGGGGCAAGCGTCACTTACATTTTATTACGACAGCATTGCAATAAATGGAAAGGCAAACAATAAATTGCCTACGACATTAAACGAATTATTAAACTGGAGCGCGCAAAACCCTGGTCGCTTTAGTTACCCAAAGCCGCCTGACTTTTTAGGTATGAGCTTTTTAAAATACGCCTTAGTTGTGCTGCATAAGCACAGCAGCGAAAACATTAAAGCGCAGCTAAACCAACCAGCTACAACTAAAAATACGGCGCAAGTGTTAAACCCACTGTGGGACTTTTTAGATAAACTACACCCAACTCTTTGGCGTGGTGGCACTCATTTTATGCAAAGTGGTGCTCAAATGCGCCGCCTTGTGGACGATACAGAGTTGAGTTTAGCCTTTACTTTTTCTGCACCTGAAGTACCGGCAGCTGTAAAACGCTATGATTTACCAAACAGCATTCGCAGTTACGCAATGAGTGATGGCAGTTTGAGTAATACCCATTTTGTGGCAATCCCTTACAATGCAAGCCACCAGCAAAGTGCGCAATTAGTGGCTAATTTTTTAATGAGCCCTGAGGCACAAGCTGAAAAACAAAAAGCGCATATATGGGGCGATAAAAGCGTACTTATTCAATCAACGTTAACGCCCGATCAGCAAACCTTATTTAAAACAGCTAAACCGCATCCAAGTGCACTGCCTTTAAACAGTATTAAACGCACATTGAGCGAACCTCATCCAAGCTGGGTAAACGCCATTATGCAAGGTTGGCAAACCCGTTATGGAGTAAGCCAATGAGCGTTATTTCAAAAAGTGTACCAGTAAATACCAAAGCAACAACGCAGTGCAGCACCGATATGTTTACGCGCATTGTAAAATTTAGCCCGCGATTTTTACTCGCTTTACTTATATTACCCGTACTTGGTGGCTTAATTAGCGTATTGCTGCCAGCCTTTGGTTATGCGCCCGTACTTGAGCAAACAACGTTTAGCTTGCAAGGTTTTAATGCCCTTTGGCAAACACCTGGCCTTACCCAAATGGTTACCTTAAGCGTTGCAACGGGCTTAATAAGTACTTTGCTTGCATTTATCATTACCTTAATGATTTTAGCTGCGTTTTTTAATAGCCCGTGGCTCAACCGAATTCAGCGTTTATTGAGCCCTATATTAGTGATACCTCATGCCGCCGCGGCTATTGCGGTGGGGTTTTTAATTGCCCCTTCAGGTATGATTTCACGCTTAGCGTCGCCTTGGTTAAGCGGCTGGGAACTTGCGCCAAACGGCATGTTTCCGCATGATTCATTCGGTATTAGTATTATTTTAGGCTTAACACTAAAAGAGCTTCCCTTTTTATTATTAATGGCACTGGGCGTACTTGCTCAACCTGAGCTTGGCAAAAAATTACGCCAACAACATAAGGTTGCGCTTAACTTGGGTTATTGTCCAATGACCGCCTTTTTTAAAGTAATACTGCCAAGTCTTTATCCGCTGTTGCGTTTGCCGCTTTTAGCCGTGCTTGCCTATGCAAGTGCCAGTGTAGAAATGCCACTCATTTTAGGCCCAAATACACCACCCACCTTGGCCGTTGCAATAATGCATTGGTTTAACGATGTTGATTTAAACCTGCGTATTAAAGCCTCAGCAGGTGCTTTATTACAACTGGCTGTTACAGGCGGGTTGTTAGCCCTTTGGCTTGCCGGAGAAAAAGCCATAAAAGTATTATTTAGCGACTCGCTCACTAATGGAGTGCGCGAATACGGCGGATTTTATTGGCAAAAAATAACGGTCGTACTCACCGCATTAGTAATTAGCTTTATACTGTTGTCACTTATTGGTTTAGTTATGTGGTCGGTTGCAGGTTTTTGGCGCTTTCCAGATGCAATGCCTGAACAATTTACACTACTGCATTTTAAAAGTGCGCTAATGCAAATGGGCAGCCCGCTTTTTAATACGCTAGCAATCGGTTTAGTAACCACGCTATTTGCCATTATTCTTACTTTATTGTGTTTAGAATCAGAGCAGTTGAGTGACAAACCTATTTCTCGTTTTACCAGTTTAATTATTTACTTACCGTTATTAGTGCCCAGTATTGCCTTTTTATTTGGGCTAGTATGGATACAACAACTGGTAAATAACCAAGCCGCATTTTTTAATGTAGTACTTACGCATTTACTATTTGTGCTGCCTTATGTGTTTTTGTCACTTGCGAGCAGCTATAGACGTTTAGACCCTCGTTTTGCTCATGTTGCAGCAAGCTTAGGCGCAGCGCCATGTAAGGTGTTTTTTAAAGTAAAACTACCTCAGTTGTTTGCCCCTATTTTAATTGCAGCCGCACTGGGCTTAGCTATTAGTTTTGGACAATACCTCCCCACGCTTTTAGCTGGCGGCGGGCGTATAGCCACAATAACAACCGAAGCCGTTACGCTTGCCAATGGCGCAAGCAGACGCACCAGTGCCGTGTACGCTATTATGCAAATGGCACTGCCGCTTATTGGATTTATACTGGCATGGGGTTTACCTAAATATTTTTTCAAAAGTGCACGTTCTTAAAAGTACGCGAGTTTAAAACGTGCACATATTTAAAGCTCCCATGTTTAACACTATCAGGGTTAAGGTTTTTTAATGCAGTCATCGTTACAGATTAAAAATTGTCAGCTTTATCGCCAAAATGAGCTGTTACTTAGCTTAAACGAGCAAGTTAATGGCGGTGAAATTCTGACTATTATGGGCCCATCAGGCAGTGGTAAATCAAGCTTATTGAATTGGCTTACGGGTACTTTACCAAGTAGCTTTAAGGCCAATGGAGAGGTGTGGCTTAATGGACAAAATATCAATAATACCCCTCCACACTTGCGCCATATTGGAGTGCTTTATCAAGACGCTTTATTATTTTCTCATTTAACTGTTGCTGGTAACATTGCCTTTGCAATGCCCAAAGGTAATAAAAAACAACGCCTTGAAAAAATAGAACACGCACTTGAGAAAGTCGGCCTTAAAGACATGGGCAATCGCCACCCCGACAACCTCTCAGGTGGGCAACAAGCCCGTGTTGCATTATTACGTATGCTGCTGAGCGAACCTAAAGCCATTTTACTTGACGAACCCTTTAGCAAACTCGACACCCAACTGCGTGTTGATACACGCGAACTCGTGTTTAGCCAAATACGCGATCATAAGCTACCTGCAATTATGGTTACTCATGATCATAGCGATGCCGACGCTGCAAATGGCAAACTCATTACTTTAAGTAGCGCACTTTAATACATGACTTTAATGAATAGTTTTAAACGCATAAGGCAACAAACATGCTAGACAAATTTATCACCCCTGTAATTAAGCCACTGTTAACACCTGTGGTTATGCTTATGCATAAACGCGGCATAACCGCCGATCAGCTAACCGTAGTTGGCTTTTTAGTTGGCTTATTAGCAGTGCCATTACTGGCGTTTGAAATGTGGTACGGCGCATTAGTTGCCATTGCTTTAAATCGAATTTTAGATGGACTTGATGGCGCATTAGCACGCTATGCAAACCAAAGTTCAAGCGCAGGTGGCTTTTTAGATATCACACTCGACTTTTTATTCTACGCGGCTATTCCGCTTGGCTTTATTTTGGCAAACCCTGAGCAAAACGCGATAGCGGGATCGTTATTACTTGCTACTTTTATTGGTACGGGTTCAAGCTTTTTAGCTTTTGCGATTGCCGCCGAAAAATTTAAACTCGAAAAACCACAATTTAAATACAAAAGCTTTTACTACTTAAACGGCTTAACCGAAGGCACTGAAACAATAGCGCTATTTATTGCATTTTGTATTTGGCCGCAGCACTTTGCGGTTATGGCGAGCATTTTTGGTATTGCGTGTGGCATAACTATTTTTACCCGTATACATGGCGGTTATCACACACTTAAGCAACAAGAAGCCGATGCTAACAAAGCAGCTGAAAACGTGCCTAGCAGTTCAAATTCTGAGGTAATAAATGACTAATGAAGTATGGTGGCGCTTAGGCTTCTTTTTTAGCATTTTAGTTATAATGATGCTGCTTGAAGCGCAAAAACCAGCGCGTAAATCACCAATAAAAAGCAGTACACGTTGGTTTGCTAACTTTGGGTTAGTGTTTGCTTCATCAGTTGTTGCGCGCTTAGTGGTTCCCATTGGGCTAACCGCCGTAGCACTTTACAATCAAGAGCACGGCATAGGCTTATTTAATCAAATAGCTCTACCAAGCAGTTTAATTATTATATTGAGCATACTTTTACTCGATATATTAATTTATTGGCAACATAGGTTATTTCATAACGTGCCTATTTTATGGCGCTTGCACCGTGTACATCACGCCGATGCACACGTGGATACCAGTACGGGCTTGCGCTTTCACCCTATCGAAATTGTACTGAGCATACTTATAAAACTCATTGCAATAACTGCTCTTGGCGTACCTGCCATTGCGGTACTTATTTTTGAAATAGCACTTAATGGTTTAGCATTATTTAATCATGCAAATATACGCCTACCTAATGCCATTGAAAAACCACTGCGTTTAATTTTAATGACGCAAATATTGCATCGAATTCACCATAGCCAAGTGGTTAGCGAAACTAACTCAAACTATGGTTTTAGTGTAATTTGGTGGGATAAATTATTTGGTAGTTACAAAGGTAAAGCTAAAAAAACCGACGCAGATATAAATATTGGCTTAAAAGAATACCCAAGCCAAAACCAAAATGCGTCCCTTTTGGGGTTACTTACAATGCCTTTTAAAAACAAG
>NZ_JACJEO010000032.1:0-43522 GCF_014164115.1 Pseudoalteromonas sp. SG45-2 | reverse complement strand
CATGGATGTAGGTAAGGGGCGTGAGCAGGACGCGGAAGCTTTGCTCGGTTTTTACTTAGCCCACTAGGTTACAAATCTCGCGCCGCGATTAAATAGCCCCTAGTTTGAACAAATTTTAATCCGCAAAGTTCAACAG
This sequence comes from Pseudoalteromonas sp. SG45-2, assembly GCF_014164115.1. Lineage (NCBI taxonomy): Bacteria > Pseudomonadati > Pseudomonadota > Gammaproteobacteria > Alteromonadales > Pseudoalteromonadaceae > Pseudoalteromonas > Pseudoalteromonas sp. SG45-2. The sequence continues at coordinate 43,386 of NZ_JACJEO010000032.1, read as the reverse complement.
ACTCTAATAATATGAGTAATTTATTGAAACGTCATAACATTGGTCGTTTGTGGGTAATATCCATCAGCCATTACAATGTACGGCAATAAATTACTTAACCATTTTTGTTGTACGCTTTGGCTGTAATTTAAGTAAAGCTTACCTTCGTGAATATAAAATGCTTCTGGGTCAATCCCTACGGCATTCCCCTCATCAGCCATTGCATAAGCGCACCAGCCACCGTATTGCGGAGCATAACGCTTTGGGTTTTCTGCAAATGCCGTTTTGTTTTCTTCACTCGAAAAATGCCAGTCGGCACCTAAATAACTAAACGTATATTTGTCATTGCCTTTAATGGCTTTATTTTGGGTAAAATAAGCAACACTGTCATACCCTTTAATAGCCGTGTTATTAAACCAACCCGTGTTTACAGCATCATCCTTTGCGTTTGCCGCACCGCTTATTAACAGTGTGCTAAGCATTATTAAAGCAACTATGTACTTAATCATATTTTACCCTTTTATTTACTCAAAGTTTTATGCCAATTAAATATGGCAGGCTTAGTGAGTAAGAAAGGCAAAGCGTAAAAATGATTTCAGTTAATGCTTAATTATTTAACGTTTAGTAATTAAGTAAGTAGTAAAACTTACTCTACTCTTAGCCAATATTGGTTTCGGTAAAAAAAGCCAATGTAACCGCGCACTTCGAGCTTTTTACCTTCATCTTGCGGGGTTAGTTGTAAAGTGTAGGTTTTACCATTTGTTGGGTCGAGTATTTCACCGTCTCCCCATACGCCATCATCTTGTGCTTTTACATCGGTGATTATGGTCATTCCTAAAATAGGCTGATCTTTTAGCTCATCATCACACTTACTGCATATATCATTTTGTTTTGCAGGGTTAAGAATGGTTTCAACTTTGCCGCTTAATACACCGTTGGTTTGGGTAATACGTACATACGACTTAGCTTGGTTTGTATCCTCGTCAATCGTTTTCCAAAGCCCTACAGGCGTAATAGCAGCAAACACACCTTGGCTTGCAAAAATGGTGGCTGCTAACGTGCTAAGTAATGCTATTTTATTTAACTTTTTCATTGTGTTGTCTTTAAATCAAGTGACTAATTACTTAATCATAACAGGTGATTTATAAACACACTACCAAAGCGCCCCACCTAAAATAACAACAAACCTAAACTAATAATCATTAGTTTAGGTTTAAGGATCTGTAGCATAAAAAACAAAGCAACGTATTACCTTACTTTAAAAACAACATCCCCTATTTTTAGATTTGAATATTCAGGCTCAACTAAAGATAATTCGTTATTATCAATCATGCTTTTAAGGTATCTAATCTCTTCAGGATTTTCGACATTCATATACTTTGAGCGCCACTTACCCATGTAGAATAACCAGAAATATGCGGATATATTTTCATTACTTTCGTCAATCACTATAAAATCGAGTTCATCATCTTTGTTTAAATCCATGCCAATGAAATAGTAAGTATGTTCTTTTAAAGAGTTACGATCGTAAAAATGTTGTTCAGAAAATACTGCCTCTATTAAACCTTGAGGTATTAGCACTTGTGATGGCCAAAATACACTGCGCTCAATAAAATCATCGACTGTGTGTTCAAGCGTTAAAGCAAACTCATTATTTACATACATCCTATCGATGATAGCGTATTGCTCTGGGTGACTCGTTTCAATTTTCTGTTTTAATAACTGCATAGCTAAATAACCTTGGCGACCTAAGCTGTGCTCAAAATAGTAATAGTCAAACTTTTCTATTGTTACTTTATCTGCATCTAAACGCGCTATTTGGCTGTTTGTAGATAAGCTTTGAAAATTTAATAAAGGGGAGTTAACAGCAAGCATACTAACGAGCACCACCCACCCCATCACAATATTTATTTTGCTAAGCGGCTCTAGCCAATTGTCTCGCTTTGTTATAATTCCAACAAGATAACTAAACGAAAAACACGCCAATAAAAACCAAATCAAAATGCCCCAACAACGATCTACTGTTAGCCCATGCTGCTCTACCCGTAAGTAAATTCCATAGGCAGAAATAACACTATAAACTGGAAGTAACGCAACGCTTATAAAAACGAGTCGGTGCAAGAGCATGTGATAAGGGCGAACTGATGAGTCATCTTTATAAACAGTGTTAACAAAAAACAACGTGAGCACCTGCAGCCACATTACTAATAAACTGCCGCTTCCGGTCTCCCATAATTTATTGAGTCCGGTAAAAGGAAGTGTTGCTAAAAAACCGAGAGAAATAACTGATAAAACAGGCAATAAAAACTTAATTAAAGTTTGTAGTAAAAAAGCGATATTATCTTCAATGTTCAAAAGCTTTCTAAATATGACACTCGCAAAGGCAAATGCGAGCGTTAAGGTTGGGATCCAAAACCATTCATTTCTTAGTAGCTCAGAGAAAAATTCTATATCTAAAATATCAAATAAAGCCGCACCTAAATTTAGAATTCCCCAAAAAATAAGTACAAACAGCCAGCATTCTCCAAATATTATAAAATTACGCCAAGAGAGCTTAAATAAACGACTGTAACTAACATTTTCTGAGCTACCAAATTGTTGTATGTACATAAGGCCTTTAAAGCCAGCTATTAAACTAGTAAAAATAAAAACTGACATTAAAGTGTTATTACTTACGTACTCTTGAGGCTCTTGCTGAAAGCCAACATACGCCCCCAATAAAGATAACAACAATGAAAAAGGAAGGATTAAAAGCAACGACGTTTTTATATTATTTTTATTAACGGTCATTAGCATTAATAAAGGAAAGCTCATAGAAAATGTAATAAGTGAGACTAACAATGTAGGGCTTGTTGCTGGCCACACATTATTTTCTATACTGCTATACAAAAGGGTAAGAGCAATAGCCTGTAATACGGCAAGTATAATTATAAAAGATTTTGGTAACTGACTATCCATATCTGTTCTCAACAATAGGTTTTAGTCAGTTTGCGTTATTCGTTCCTATTTTACAATTGCTTTACATTTTCAAATAAAATGCTTTGCACAGAGCTATATAATCAGCGGTGTAGGTATTATCTAAGTTTCTAATACACAGAATTGATGTTTCTAAATCGCTTTTTACGTAGCTAAATGCCATTAAACTGCGGCTAATATCTTTATTAGGCGTGGCTTTTACTTGGCAATGAGCATTTAAATAAAGCCCATTTTGAGTAGCAAGCTCAATAAATAATGCGCCTTCAACGCTTGGGAGTATTAAGCTAAAGCGAGAACCACTATGGCTTAAACGTTTAAACGCATTTATTAACTCTTCAAAACTTAAGCCGTCGGTATGGCGCGCGGTATTACGCGCAGCATTATCGCCTTTTAAACTGTGATTAAAATACGGTGGATTAGAGATAACAACATCAAACTTAACTTCACTACTAAAGCTTTGAATAGTTTGGTGCTTAATACTTATTGTTGGCCACGGACTATTAGCTACATTTTGTAATGCTTGGGTATAGGCGCTTTCGTCAATTTCTACCGCAGTTATATCAAGCTCATTACTGCGCTGCTTACACATTAATGCTAATAAGCCGGTGCCTGTGCCTATATCAAGTAATGACTTTGCACCGCTTAAATTAGCCCATGCGCCAAGCAAAATGCCATCGGTAGAAACTTTCATTGCACAGTGGTCGTGTTCAACTTTAAATTGTTTAAATACAAAACCAGACATTTTTTCACCTTTTCATTCACCAAGCGCAGCATAGCGCGTATAATCAGGGTAATTGTCCCTTATTTTAGACACTCTATGCAATTTTCTGAATTTGATCTTGATAACAAGCTACTCGATGCCATTAATAAAATGGGCTACGAGACGCCAACCAGCATTCAACAACAAGCTATTCCTGAAGCACTACAGGGGCGCGATATTTTAGCATCTGCGCCTACTGGTACAGGTAAAACAGCGGCATTTTTAATTCCGGCTATTCAGTACTTACTGGATTTCCCACGTCGTGATCCTGGTTTTGCGCGCGTCCTCGTTATGACCCCGACTCGTGAGTTGGCTTATCAAATTCATGAACAATGTGAACTGCTAGCTAAACGCACACACCTAAAAATTGGTGTAGTAACAGGCGGTATTAACTACGGCACGCATAAAGAAATTTTCGAAAAAAATAACGATATTTTAATCGCCACACCAGGTCGATTAATGGAATACCTAGAAACCGAAAACTTTCATGCTGAACACGTAGAAATGCTTATTATCGATGAAGCAGATCGCATGTTAGACATGGGTTTCAAAAAAGAAATGAGCCGTATTTGTGACGAAGCTAAAAATCGTCGCCAATGTTTTTTATTCTCAGCAACACTCGAAGGTGACAGCGTAGAAAGGTTTGCTGAAAAAACATTAAACGACCCTGCTCTATTAGAAGCTGAATCGTCACGTAAAGAAAAAGCTAAAATTCACCAGTGGGTACATTTAGCCGATGACTATCATCATAAACTAGAGCTTTTAGTAAATACCTTAAATGGTCCAGACGTGACTAAAGCAATTGTATTTGTTAAAACCCGTGAGCGTTTAGAAACACTGATTGGCGAGCTAACCAATAATGGCGTTAAAGCAGCTTGGTTACGCGGCGAAATGCCACAAGACAAACGTATGAAAGCCATGGAAAACTTCCACAGTGGTAAAACACGTATCTTAATTGCTACCGACGTAGCTGCACGTGGTATTGACGTATCTGACATCAGCCACGTTATTAACTTTGATATGCCGCGCACTGCCGACGTATACGTACACCGTATTGGTCGTACTGGCCGTGCTGGTAAAAAAGGGATTGCAATATCGTTAGTTGAAGCACACGACATTGGTATTTTGTATAAAGTAGAGCGCTACGTTGAACAAAAACTAAAACGCCGTGTAATTAAAGGTGTTGAGCCACAGCATAAAGAAGCTAAGCCGCCGGCTAAAAAGCGTAAAGATCCAGTAAAAATGAAAGCCAAGAAAAAGGCCAAGGTTAAAAAGAAAAAGTAACCTAACATATTTTTATTCTAAGCCGACTTTTGTCGGCTTTTTTAATGCAAGCCTTACAGGCTCTGGTGTTTGTACCTGTTACATATGTAACCCAAGCATGTAACTCATACTCATTTAAATGTAATTTTTGCCCACCTTAATTTCCACTTAATAAAATTATCTTATATTTCATAGCGTTAATATTGGCACCGAAATTGTAACTACAAAGATAACCTAGCCGATGGAATTTCCATTTTGTGGCTGCACTATTCACCGTAATGTAAGGATTAAGTTATGAACCGCTTCAAGTTAACTATCGCTTTAGTATCATTTTGTTGTTTATTTTTATTAGCTTGCGCTACAAAGGTAAGTGCAGCAACCAATATGGCCGTAGTAAGCAGTGTAGCCACTCAACCTAACCTACAACAAACTATCACCAACACCCTACGAACTAACCCTAACCTAGCGTTAAGTGATATTCGTGTGCAGGTAAAAAATGGTGAAGTAGATTTATACGGTGAAGCACAAACTGGTTTTCAGCGCGCACTAGCTCAAAAGTTTTTAGAAAATATAGATGGGGTTAAAATCATTCGTAACAAAATTAGCGTTATTTAATACGCACCACAAAACCTATTTGTATAACTAATTCATAAGCGCGGCTTGTTACTCCAACACAAGCTGCGCTTTTTTATATTCTGTTTTAAGGCAAATTTTGCAGCTGTGAAAAAGATAAAATAAAGCCTAAGCAATACGATTATTCCTCCCCCTAAAACGATAGCTCACACTTATACTTAAGAAGATAGATTTAGAATTGACGCTAGCGTGTTTGTCTTTGCTCTTTTAACCCTTAAGTTAACCCAATTGATACTGAAAAAGCTTACACAGATTCTTTAGCCGACCTAACGGGCTTAAAAAGGATGATTTATTTAGTTATTGAAATAGATGAGAGCGTTTTTTCAGAGTGTGCAGCAAAGGCAGTAAAAAAATCGCTGGGTAAACACTACTTTTACTTGTTAATACTCCCATGACCAAACGCAACTAATCTGAATTAATATTCAATAAACACAAAACTAGGTATTTAAACTTTTAGCTAATAATCCGTTTATAAAAAAAGCGCAATTTTACTCTGTAAAAATGCGCTGCTGGTAAGTAACTATTTCCCAATGCTTTTGCCTAATGAGTTTTAACTAAATTACTCACTTTGGCTAGAGTCAGCACCGTCGCTACTGTCTTTATTGGATGACTGCTGGCTTATTTTATCGCTTATCATGGCATCGAGTTTCTCACCGCCTTTAATACCAAAATCTAAAGTACGAATTGGGAAAGGAATACTAATATCAGCTTCGTCTAATGCTTGCTTAACGGCAACAACACCTTTGTGGCGTACCGTCATAAAGTCAGGCTCGCCTGGGTATTTAATCCAAAACCACACCAGTAAGTTAATGCTGCTGTCGCCAAAACCTTCAGCGTATACAGCGGTTTCGTCTTTACGTATTACAAAGTCAAATTCGTTAATTTTATCGACTATAACGTCTTTTGCTTTTTCTATGTCGTCGCCATACGAAATACCTACAGGTACTTCTATGCGCCTTATACCTAGCGTAGTGTAATTTTTTAGTACATTTCTAAATAAGACTTTGTTTGGTACAAGTATTAGTTGCCCGTAAAAGCTCTCTATTAGCGTGTTACGTAGGTTTATAGAATGCACCGAACCAAACACATCATCGGTTTCTATTACATCACCTGTTTTAAATGGCTTACGTACACCCATTGCTATACCTGCAATTAGGTTTTCGGTCATGTCTTGAAACGCAAAACCAATGGCTAAACCCACAATACCCGCACCAGCAAGTAGCGAAGTAACGGTGCCTTTTAAGCCAACAAAATCGAGCGCTATAAATAAACCTATGCACAACACAATAACTTTAAATATTGACGCCATTAAATCGGCAATTTGCGTTGAGTCGAGTGAGCGGTGTAATACGTTTTTCATCAGCTTGCCAGCAAAGCGTGCCAATATTGAAAATACTATGGCAATTACAATTGCCACTATAAAATTAGGGATATGGCTGATAACAACATCAAACCACCCTCCGAGCTTTTCCTCTATTAGCTTTTCGGCTTCGCCAACTGACGGAATACTGATCATTTTGTTTGCACCTATTTAATTAATAATCTCATTAATATTAGATATAGTTGCAAATATAACGCCAGTATCAAAAAAGCCATGCAATGCATGGCTTTTCAATTGTTTATTTAAGCTTATGACCTAATTTTGTTCGTCGCGCATAAATACCGGCTCAAGCTCTTTAACTGTTGCCTCAGGGCTAAAGTAATAACCCGCCACAGTAAACTCTTTAAGTTGGCTTAATTGCGTTACTTTATTTTCGATAATGTAGCGCGCCATCATGCCGCGTGCTTTTTTAGCGTAAAAGCTAATTACCTTGTATTGACCGTTTTTACAGTCTTTAAAGTGTGGGGTAATAATTTGTGCATTTAATGCTTTTTTATCTACCGCTTTAAAGTATTCGTTTGAAGCAAGGTTAACTAAGTATTGCGCGTCTTGTGCTTTTAATACGTCGTTTAGTTTGTTCGCTATTACGCTGCCCCAAAACTCGTATAAGTTTTTGCCACGCGAGTTTTCAAGCTTGGTGCCCATTTCAAGACGGTAAGCTTGCATTAAATCAAGTGGTTTTAATAAGCCGTATAAGCCAGAAAGGATACGTAAATGGTTTTGTGCGTAATCAAGCTCGCTAGCTTTAAGCGTGCTTGCATCTAAACCGCCGTATACATCGCCATTAAAGGCAAGCACTGCTTGTTTAGCATTACTTTGTGTAAACGGCTGCGCCCACTCGCTAAAGCGTGCTGCGTTAAGCCCAGATAGCTTATCGCTAATTTTCATTAAACTGCCAATTTGCGCTGGTGTTAGTTCACGGCATACTTTCATGAGCTCTTCGCTGTGCTCTAGTAATTCAGGCTGAGTGAACTTGTCTGTTGCGGGTGGCGTTTCGTAATCAAGATTTTTTGCAGGTGAAATAACAGTGATCATAGTTAGCTATTGACTTGTAATTTATTTAGTGTCAATTTCAACATTAAATGAAACGAAAAGCACGTTTTGTTTAAATAAATCCTCTCTTAATAACCCATGCACTGCCGTTTTTCTATTGATAAGGACATAAGACCTATCAAGCATTGTCACACTGTTGCAGTATGGATTGTATATATTAAGAGTGATTAGATTTTTCTTTTAACTTGCTTGGAATGAGGAAAGCAAATGACTTCAGCTCTACAAAGGCTAAAACAACATTCATCTATCGTAGCCGACACTGGTGATATTGAAGCTATTAAAAAGCATCAACCAGAAGATGCAACTACAAACCCGTCGCTTTTATTAAAAGCGAGCGAGATTGAAGCATATAAGCCTTACCTAGATAAAGCTTGGAGCTATGCAAAAGAAACCGAGCAAGAGCCAGCTAAACAGCTTGAACTAGCATGTGATTACTTTGCCGTGTTACTTGGTAAAGAAATTAGTGAGATTGTACCTGGTTATATTTCTACTGAAGTAGATGCACGCCTTTCGTTTAATACGCAAGCGACTATTGATAAAGCACATACTCTACTTAGCCTTTACGAAAAAGAAGGTGTAAGCAAAGATAAAATTTTAATCAAAGTAGCGTCTACGTGGGAAGGCATTAAAGCCGCTGAGCAGCTAGAAAAAGAAGGTACTAAATGTAACCTTACTTTACTATTTAGCGATGCCCAAGCTCGCGCATGTGCCGATGCAAACGTATTTCTAATTTCGCCATTTGTTGGTCGTATTTTAGATTGGCATGTTGCTAACGGTATGGAAAAACCAACCGATCCGCTACAAGATCCAGGTGTTCAGTCTGTACGCAGCATTTTTGAATTTTACAAACGCCATGATTACAAAACAGTTGTGATGGGTGCAAGTTTCCGTAATACAGGCGAAATTATTGCTCTTACTGGTTGCGACAAGCTAACTATTAGCCCTAATCTTTTAGAAGATTTAGGTAACCTTGAAGGCGCACAGGAATACTTGCTAGAAACAGATATTCCTAAAGAGCCAAAACCAGAGCCACTTACAGAAGCGCAGTTCCGTTGGTTACATAACCAAGATGCTATGGCTACTGAAAAACTGGCTGAAGGTATTCGCTCTTTTGCTGATGCACAAGAACAACTAGAAGCGCGTTTTAAAGCAATGTAATTTGCTATAATCGTGTTTTAGAAAACGTCGCAATAGCGGCGTTTTTTTATGCCTAAAATTGGCTACTTCTCTATTTAACCTTCATATAATCTTCGTATAAACCTTCATCAATTAATCACACTTATGTAACATAACTGTCACTTTTTTATTCTATTTTAACTAGGCCTGTGGTATAGGTATTCTTGAGGTCAATAAAATCAATAGGAGAAGTTCATGGATAGCCTAAACGATATATTAGAGATATTAGAAGGACCAGATACAACAAGAAAAACCTCTCAAAAAAATAAAAAAAGAAAATGGCGTGAAATAGAAGCAATAAAAGACAAACAGCGCCTACGTAAAGAACTACAAGAACTAGACTACTTTACAGACAGTATTGCAATTGATGAGCTCGATTTTTAATTCAATACGCCCCAACTAAACAAAAAGGCTTCCAGAATCTGGAAGCCTTTTTTAATGGTTTAAACAATTTGAGTTCTTTAGAATAAATTAGATTTGCCAGTTAATTAGCTTATCTTTTTGGGCTTGCAATAACTCATTCGTTTGTGAGAAATGCTTACAACCAAAAAAGCCTCTATGCGCCGAAAGCGGCGATGGGTGCGGCCCTTTTAAAACATGATGGCGAGCGCTATCTATGCCTTTACCTTTTTTTTGTGCATGTGCCCCCCATAAAATAAATACCACACCTTCGCAGTGCTTATTAATATGGGCAATTACATTATCGGTAAATTGCTCCCATCCTAAATGCTTATGTGAATGCGCTTGCCCTTGCTCCACGGTCAATACTGTATTGAGTAAAAACACGCCCTGATCTGCCCAGCTTTGCAGGTAACCATGCTCAGGAATAATAAACCCGCTGATATCGACAGCTAACTCTTTGTACATATTTTTAAGCGACGGTGGCAGCTTTTTTACATCAGGCAATACCGAAAAACACAAGCCATGCGCTTGCCCTTCCCCGTGGTATGGGTCTTGTCCTAAAATTACAACGCGGATGTCATTAAGTGCGGTGGCATCAAAAGCACTAAATACTTGAGCTTCAGGCGGGTAAACAGCAACACCTTCATTGCGGCGATTAGCCACATACTCTAACGTTTGCTGCATGTAAGGTTGCTGTAATTCACTTTCTAAAAATGTAGCCCAATTGCTCATTGTGTACTCTTAATCTGTTTACGTGATGCGTCTATTTTAACACACATATCCGCGAGTCCATCTAGCATGCGCGGAGTAAAACGATGTAATAAATCGGCATTTACGCTAATAAATTGATCATTTTTAACTGCTGGTACTTCTGGCCACTTTTGCCAATTAACAACCGGCTGTGGTGTTTTTGATTTTTCATCAGGGATAATAATAACTTGCGGCTTAGTAACAATAACATTTTCGATACTAATTTGCGGATAATCTGTAACGCTATCGGCAAATACATTACTTACATGGCATGTTTCAATCAGCTGATTTATCCATGTGTTTTTACTTACTGTCATCATGGGCTCAGCCCATAACTGATAAAATCCGGTAATATCTTTTTTATCTTGCTGGCTTTTAACAATCGCGTTTAGCTTTTGTGTAAATGCATTTGCCGCTTGTTGGCTTTGCTCAATATTCCCTGTAAATTCACCAAAAGTAAGTAACTCGTGGGCTACACCCGCGATTGTGGTGGGATTACTCAAATACACTTTTATACCTAAACGCTCTATTTGGGCTAAATCTTCGCTTTGATTTCCGCTTTTCCACGCAATAACTAAGTCGGGTTTAAGCGCCAATACTTTTTCAAGCGAGATGCCGTAATACCCCCCTATGCGCTCAATACTTTGGGCTTCACTTGGGTAGTCGGCGTAATCAACCGTGCCCACAATATTATCGCCCGCCCCTATGGCAAATAGGTTTTCGACAATGTGCGGTGCAAGCGCGATTATTCGCAGTTTTTTAGAATCATTAGCCAGCTCTGCAAGTGCACTGCCCGATACACAAAAAAGCAGCACCCCAATAAAAAACGCTTTAAACATTAGTAATCAAACCCTTCGAGCGCTTTTATGCCTGAGTCGAATGCATGTTTTACATTACGCACTTCACTTACTGTGTCGGCAAGGTCGGTTAAAGTACGATGTGCTGCACGCCCTGTAATAATAACTGACTGCATGGGTGGGCGGTTATTAAGGGTTGTTACTACTTCATCTAAATCAACGTAGCCGTAAGTCACCATATACGTAAGCTCATCAAGTAATACTAAATCAATACTGCTATCAGCAAGCATACGTTTTGACTCTTGCCATGTTGCCTGCGCGGCTGCAGTATCGGCTTCTTTATTTTGCGTATCCCAAGTAAAACCGGTGTTCATTACAACAAACTCAACACCTGCACTTTGTAATAAATTACGCTCGCCACATTCCCACGTACCTTTAATATATTGGCAAACGGCTGCTTTTTTACCATGTCCAACGCAGCGTGCTACAACGCCAAAGCCTGAGGTTGATTTACCTTTACCATTACCGGTAATTACCTGAAAAATACCTTTTACATCTTGTGCGGCGGCAACACGTGCATCCACTTGTTCTTTTACTTTTTGTTGGCGCTGCTTATGCTTATCGTTGTTTTGTTCAGTCATTATTGTACCCTTCATAAATCGAGATAATTTGCTGTATGTTTAAATGCGTTTCGCACATGGTTGCTAATCGTTCTAACTGCTGCTCGCGGTGAGCGGCAATACTAATTGGGTTAATTGAGGCGCTTGGTTTTACCCATTTTAAAATTTGCGATGTAGCATCGGCTTCATCAAATAAGCCATGTAAATAAGTGCCCGCAATGGCGTTATCATCGCTAATAAAGCCATCAAACGTAAAGCCATGTGGGTGGCTTTCATCAAAGGTTAAAAATGGCTTATTAAGCGCTGCACCTTGGCTAATCCCTGCATGTATTTCGTAACCACTACAGGGTGTTGATTGGTTATTTAAAAGCAGTGTAGCGGTTATTTTAGTTAATACTTTTTGTGTTGTTAGCGTGGTTTCAAAATCGCACAGAGCAAGCCCATTTACTTGCTTTAATGATGACTCAATACCATCTGGATCATTGAGCGTATTGCCCAGCATTTGCATGCCGCCACAAATGCCAAGTACTTTACCACCATAGCGTAAGTGGCGTTTAATTTGAGTGTCCCAACCTTCATTTTTCAAAAAGGTTAAATCGCCCAGCACGTTTTTACTGCCTGGAAGAATTATCAGATCAACTTCTGGGATCGTTTGCATATGGCGCACGTAATTTATATTAATGTTTGGGTGCAAACGCAGTGCATCAAAATCGGTGTGGTTACTAATGTGGGGTACAAGCAGCACTGCAATATTAATTGAGGCGTTGGTTACGTTATTATCAATTGCGACGGCGTCTTCAGCATCAAGCGCAAGGTCGTGTAAATAAGGTAATACGCCAAGTACGGGTTTGTTTGTGTATTCTTCAAGCCAATCAAGCCCGCCTTGCAGCAAACCTATATCGCCTCTAAAGCGGTTTATAACAAAGCCTTTTACGCGCGCCTGTTCTGACTCGCTTAACAACGCAAGCGTACCTACCAAATGTGCAAACACACCACCTTTATCAATATCAGCAATTATAATTACTGGGCAATCTACCTCTTCGGCGTAACCCATATTGGCAATATCGTTTTCACGCAGGTTTATTTCAGCAGGGCTACCTGCCCCTTCAACAAGGAGTAATTCAAAGCGTTTAGCTAAGCGGTTATGTGAGGTAATTACTGCATCCATCGCCGCTTTTTTATAGTCGTGATATTTGCCCGCTTCCATATTACTAATGGCTCTTCCGTGAATAATCACTTGTGCACCAGTATCGCTATTAGGTTTAAGTAAAATAGGATTAAAGTCTATTTCTGGCTCTACTTTAGCTGCTATTGCTTGCAAAGCTTGCGCACGACCAATTTCGCCGCCATCTTTTGTTACTGCGCTATTGAGTGCCATATTTTGTGGTTTAAAAGGCGCAACCTTTACCCCACGCTTAGCAAACACCCTGCAAAGGGCAGCAACTAAAGTGCTTTTACCAGCATCTGATGTAGTGCCTTGCACCATTAAGGTTTTCATGGAATTACACCCTTCGCTTTCTAAAAAACAATAAACTCAAAAAGAACACGCTACCAATAGCTGCAGTAATAACACCTACGGGCAGTTCTTGGTTTTTCAGCAATGAGCGCGAAAGTACATCAACCCACACCATAAATGTACCGCCCACCAAGCTGGTTACCAGTAAGCCAGCGATGGTGCCTTGGGATATAAAAAAGCGCACAATATGCGGCACCATTAATCCTACAAACCCAATACCACCACACATAGCCACCAGCACAGCGGTAATTAATGAGCTTAAAACCAGCATAAGTATTCTAAAGCGCTGAACCCTCACACCTAATGTAATTGCGCTTTCATCGCCCAGTAACATAGCATTTAGCTGCCTTCTAAAGCTCAGCATTACAAACGTACACAATGTAATTACCAATAAAGGCAACCAAAGCGTAGCCCACTGCGCACGCGAAAAGCTGCCCAGTGTCCAAAATAAAATAGCGGCTACCGCCTGAGGGTCGCTCCAATAAAGCAGCAAGCTGGTAAATGCACTAAATAAAAACGACAGAGCAACACCAGCTAATAACATTGATTCTACCTGTGCACTTTGCTGCCTACCTGCAATAAGTATTAATAAACTCATGGCGAGTAAGCTACCCAGCAATGCTGCTGCCGATAACATAAAACCTGCGCTAATACCTGCTAATGCCATAAGTAACACCACCCCAAATGAAGCACCCGACGATATACCAAATAAGTAAGGATCGGCTAAAGGGTTGCGCGTTACCGTTTGTAAAATAAGCCCCGCAATTGCTAAGCCAGAGCCGGCTAAAAAGGCGAGTAATGTGCGTGGCATTCTTAGTTCAAAAATAATACGCGAATTAAAAGACGCATCATTTGAGAGCAAAAAACTATTAAGTACGTCTTGAAGTGAGGTCTCTGCTGCACCAAAACTAAGTGCTGCAAATAAACTAAATAAAGCAGCCGCAGCACTGATGAATAGCGCAAGTGAGTGGCGAGTATTAACTGCGCTCATATTATTCGTAACCATAAAAGTAAGTGATATGAGGGATGCTATTTCCCGACTTCGATATTTGCGGGTGATTATTTACTTGGGCGCAGACACCAAAAACGTCGCCTAGCATGTTTTCGGTTAATACCGCACTTGGCGTGCCTGTATGTGTAATTTCACCATTTTTAATAACCACTAGTTCATCGCACATTGCAGAAGCTAAGTTTAAATCATGAAACGATGCAAACACCGTTACACCCAACGATTTAGCAAGCTCCATTACCTGTATTTGGTATTTAACATCTAAATGGCTAGTTGGTTCGTCCATTATTAACAACTGAGGTTGCTGAACTATGGCGCGGGCTATCAAGGCACGTTGCTTTTCTCCACCCGAAAGTGACTCAAAGCTTTGATCGCTATGATCTGCCAACCCTACAGTGTTGATAGCTTGGGTAATTTTTTGTTTATCAATGTTAGTTACTGAGCTAAATAGCGATTTATGAGGCGTTAGCCCAAGTGCAATAACATCAAATACGCTTAAGTTAAATTGCGACGGGGTTTCTTGTAAAACAACCGCTACTTTTTTTGCGTACTCATCGCTTTTTAGCTGCCAAATATCGGTGTTGTTAAACTCTACAACGCCATCACTGGGTTTATTAAAACGATATAAACAACGCAATAAGCTCGATTTACCTGCGCCATTAGGTCCAATTAAACCAACAAATTTACCTGTGGTTATTTTAAGGTTTATTTTTTTGAGGATCGTTTTATTGCCAATACCCCACGATACGTTTTTAACGTTTAGTAATGGTATATTTAATGGCGTTTGAGTGTGCAATAGTCAGTCCTAGACGGGATTAAACTCACTAAAATGCGATAAAAATACTAATGCACTACAAGAAAAAATGAGTAAACCCGCTCGTTAAAAGAATTTATACCAATTGCACTAAATTAGTGATTTATTATAGCGACAAAGAAATAGCTTAATAACAAAGCGGAAATTATGACATATACTTGTTCTATATGAATAATTTTTAACGAAGTTAGTAAGTTATTTAATTCGCTAGAAAGATCATGTTTTTAATAAAATTGGTATTATACCATTTGTATCTGACTTAAAGCTTTGCGCTAATTACAGTTGCGGGAACAGTCGAGGACTCGCACCTCATTCCAAATGAAGCTCTATTATGGGCGGCTAAGTAAATAATTTAAAGCAAAAAAAACCGCACTCAAAAGAGCGCGGTTAAAAAGGGAGTGTTTTAACTAATTTAGCGAATAGTTAAAACTTGTATTCCATACCTAAGCCTACGTAGTCTTGGTCAACGTTGTTGTCCATGTCGAAGCTTGAGTAAAAGCCAAATACTTTAATGTTTTTATTTAATTTGTGATCAAGACCAACTGATATTGCTGACTTATCGTCGCTGTCGTCAAAGTCCATGTCTTGGTATTGTACTTTAAATGTGTTGTTACCCATGCTGTAAGCTGCATTTAATAGATAACCATCCGCTTCTGCGCTGCCGTCAACTTTTTCTTGTGTTTGGTACATTGCACCTAACTTAAAGTTTTCAACTTTACCTTGGATTGACGCGCGTACTACATCGTAGCCATTTACTTCACTATCGGCTGCGATAGAGGCATATACTGCGCTCTTTTTAAGTGCCACGTCACCGTAAGTAACCGCCATTGAGTAACCGTTATCAGCGTCTACATCATCTTCAGCTACAAAAGTAGCAAGTACTTTAAAACCTTCGTATGAGTTTGATGAATAACTAACAGTATTCCCTAAACGGTTTTCACCTTTAAATACATTTTTAATATCGCCTTCAAGGTCGTTAAACAAGTCTAACTTACCTTGAGATTGTTTAAGCGCAGTATCGTTACGACCAATAACCACTTGGCCAAACGCACCTTTTAAACCAACGTATTGGTTACGCGCAGAAATATTGTCGTCGTTATCGCCTTTTGAATCAGCATCAGACACATCAACTTGAAACTCAAACTTATATACCGCTTCTAAACTATCATTTATTTTTTCAGAACCTTTAACACCAAGACGAGATGCATTACTTTTTATCTCAGTAAAAGATCCTTCGCCGTCATCAGATGATTGCACTGTTACATTCGCTTTACCGTAAATGTCTACATCGGCAAGTGCATTAAAAGATAAACCACTTAATAGTGCTAAGCATAAGCTCGATTTTACAAATTTCATGTTATTTCCTTGGATAATCACAAAAGACTAATTTTTAAAACTGCTGCATTTTGTCACCGCTAAATGACAGTAATATTACAATGGAAATATTAATGTCTTTTTTTATTAATAAAAATGCATTAAATTTGAAATCAAAATAACATGAAAGCCTAATAAACGGCCGAACTTACTTACTTTTCTTTAATGACAAGCTTGGGGTCATTTGCGATAGTAAATTAACTAAGGTTTCTATTAACTCTTTTTGCTCGTTGTCTCTGTGATACGCTATAAACACGTCTCGCGAGGTATTTTCTACATCTTTAACATGAAACAGTTCACCTTTTTCTAAATGCCCTTCTACCAATACTTGAGGTATAAATGCACTGCCGCCACATTGCAGTATTAAATCAAGTGCAATACGTCCTGTGCTGGTTCTAAAATAAGGCGGTGTTTTACCGGTAAACTGACGCGCATGCCAAAGTGAGAAAGTAGTTCCCCAATCAACATATACATACTGATTATCAAAAAAGTTTTCGTTCGTTGCAGTGTCGTATCCGCTTACGGGAATGATTGGCAACTCACAGATTCGCTCTACCACTAGCTCGTCTACTTTTGGTGGATCAAACAATATTGCCAAATCAAGCGTGCGTTCTAATAACAGCCGAGTGCTTTCTTGTTGTGCTTTAACTTCTGCGACTAATGACACGCCCGGCATCGCTGATACAATATTTGTTATACCAAACTGTAAAAAAGCATCCCAAATATTGGGCGTTCCTGCTAAGCTAATTTGCTTATGCATATTATCGGCAAGCGCAACATCCACTTTGGCGCGTTGCATGCCCGTAATAATCATTTGTGCATGGGGTAATAAACGCTCGCCAGGTGCTGTAAGTTGAATGTTATTACGCTGGCGAATAAACAAATTAACACCAAGTCCTTGCTCTAATTGGCGAATTCTAAAGCTCACTGCAGACTGCGTAATATAAAGGTTTTCGGCCGCTTTACCAAAGTGACGCGTACGCACTACCTCAACAAATGTTTTTAATAAATCGATATCCAATTTTTTATCCTCACGATAAAAATAATTTGTTTAATAAATTGCCAAACTTGCATCATACTCCAGCTAATTACTAAGGTATGAGGATAAAGCTATGAGCAATAACATTTCATTACTACGCCAAGCATTTGTTAGCCAACGTCAATTTTATGATGATCAAAACTTTCCACGAGGCTTTAGCCGCAGCGGAAACTTCACCTTATTAGAAGCCAGCATACTTGAACAACACGGAGTTGTTTTAAAAGGCTTATACAGTAAAACAATTGAGCCGCAAAACGAACACCAAGAACAGTTTGTAGCAGTCGTAACTGGCTCACAAGAACCTACCAACCCAATCGAACGAGCTTGGGTAAAATACTTAAAACTAACGACCTGCAAAACTAAGTTTCATACTTTATTTGGCCGTTCAAAAATGTCGAGCCCGGCGCCGATTAGCCAAGAGTATTATTCAGAAGCGGATAATCTGTAAGTATTTAAGTTATTTGCTTTTTTGCGTTTTAACAGTTACAACTTGTATAAGCAAATATTTTTGCAAAATATATAGGGTTGTTCCGTGACGCGAAAAATACTAATAGTTGAAGATACACCTGCCATGGCGCGAGTGCAAAAGCACATCGCGCTTAAGGCTGGTTATGAAGTTGATATAGCTGAGTCATTAGCGCAAACAAAAGAGCTTATAAGTAAAAATAGCTATTTTTGCGCTGTAGTTGACTTCATATTACCTGATGCCCCATTAGGTGAGGCAATACCTTGTACTATTAATGCAGACATTCCAACTATTGTAATGACGGGCAATATTGATAAAAAAACTCGCGACACTGTAGAAAAATACCCAATCATCGATTACATCATTAAAGAAAATAAACAAGCTTATCAGTACCTCGAAAAACAGTTACAGCGCCTGCCTCGCAACGAAAATGTAAAAGTACTCGTTGTTGACGACTCTAAATCGACCCGACGATACATTTGTAGTTTATTAGTGCGCCATAAGTATCAAATTATTGAAGCACAAGACGGACAAGAAGCGTTAAACCTGCTTGAAGCTTCACCTGATATTTCAGTTATTATTACTGATAATGAAATGCCCAATATGAATGGCGATGAACTATGTAGCGAGATTCGCCGCTTATACAGCAATGATGAAAAAGCTATTATTGGTATTTCGGGTTCTGACTCTGTAGGGCTTTCTAGTTTATTTTTAAAAAATGGCGCAAACGATTATTTGCACAAACCTTTTAATAGCGAAGAGTTTTACTGCAGGCTTAGTCAAAACGTCGATATGTTAGACCTTATAGCCACCATAAGGCGACAAGCCAACACGGATTATTTAACTAATTTACCAAATCGTCGTTACTTTTTTGAAGAAGCTGAAAAATCATTAAAGCAAATAAAACATACTAAAGGTGACGGTGCTTTAGCTATGCTTGATATTGATCACTTTAAATCAATTAACGATACATACGGACACGATGTTGGCGACGAAGTATTAAAAGGGCTCTCTATTTGCTTCAGTAAATACTTTAAAAAGCACTTAGTAGCGCGCTTAGGTGGTGAAGAGTTTGCAGTTTATTTTATAGATGCAGATAAACAAGAAGCCCTTAAACGCCTTGAAGGCTTTAGGTATTTTATAGAAATGAATAGCCAAGAGTTTAGTAAAGCTAAAATAAAATTCACCATTTCTATTGGCTTTGCAAACGGGCCTGTTTATCAAATTGATGAACTTTTAAAACAGGCCGACTTAAAGCTTTACGACGCTAAAGAATCTGGTCGTAATAAAGTAGTTAGTTAACCATTTTATTAGTTAATTATACTTCTGCGGCTGTAATAGCCGCTTTTTTACGTTTGCGTGATTGATGGTAAGAGTCCCAACTAAAAATAGCCAGTGCACTCCAAATACATGCAAATGTTACTACACGCTCTGCATCAAACACTTCACCATAAAACACCACAGCTAGTATAAACATTAAGCTTGGCCCAATGTATTGAAAAAAGCCAAGTGTAGTATATTGCAAACGCTTAGCTGCACCGGTAAAACACAGCAGTGGTAATGTAGTTACAATACCTGCACTAATCAGTAGTACATTAGTATGCCAATCATTAGCTGGCAGGCTTGATGTTGCTGTAGGCACCATTAACCACCAATAAATAAGTGCGACAGGCAGTAATATAAGTGCTTCGAGTAAAATGCCAGGCAAGGCTTCAACCGGTAACTTTTTACGTAATAAACCATAAAGTGCAAATGATATAGCCAGTGAAAAGGCAACTACCGGAAACGAGCCAAAACTAATTAGCTGCAGCACTACACCGCTAAAGGCAAGGGCTACTGCTACGCCTTGGAACTTACGCAGGCGTTCGCCTAAAAAAAGCATACCCAGTAATACATTTAAAAGAGGATTTATGTAATAGCCCAAGCTTGCATCAAGCATGTGGTTATTATTTATAGCCCATATAAATAAACCCCAATTAAACCCAAGCAGTGCAGAGGTGATAACAAGCATAAGCAAAAGCTTAGGTTGAACGATAATGCGTTTAATTTTACCCCAATACCGTAAAACACTTACTACCAATACTAAAAACACAACCGACCAAATAACCCGATGCATTAAAATTTCAAAAGCAGAAACATGCTGAATCAACTTAAAGTATATTGGCGCAAGGCCCCACATTAAAAAAGCAAGACAAGCAAAAATAGCACCTTTACGCTGCTCAGTATCAATCGACATAATACACACTTAGTGATTTAAAAGGCCGCTAGTTTACTTGCCATACGCGTTTTATCCAACTAAATACGTGCCGGTTCCAAAAGCAATTTGAACAGACTGTTCGTTATGTAATTCCATTCTGCATACACATACTTTATTACCTGAACGAATAAGTGTTGCGCTGGCAGTAAAGCTCTCTCCTTTACCTGGGCGCAGATAATCAGTACGTAAGTCGATAGTCCCAAGTGTGGCTAATTTTGTTTGCACGCTTGTAATATCTAAATCGGTGAGTTTATCAATTACACTTGCTGCAGCGAGCATACCGCCTACATTATCAAGTACGGCTGAAATAACACCACCATGGAGTATTTTTTGCGCAGGATTACCAATTAGTACATCCTGCCACGGGAACGTAATTTTGGCCTGTTCAGGGCTTAACGACTCAACCGATATTTGTAAAAACTGGTTAAACGGCATGCCATTTACAAATAACGCACCTACTTGTTCAATTAACATTTCTTTATTCATTATTATTCTCTATGTCAAAACAGGTAAGATGAGTAAAGCATACATAGTGTAAAACTACGAGACTCCACTTAAATAATTTATCAAGTAACTCAGCTAAAGACATCTCACTAAAAAACCACTAAAATACCCGCCAATGAATACATCAACTCCACCTTCTAGCACCCTTGTGCGTAAACCCGAAACTGTCCTCAAACAAGTGTTTGGCTACAGTGAATTTCGCGACGGTCAAAAAGCAGTTATTGATGCCGCTATTAACGGTCAAGACTCGCTTGTATTGCTTCCTACTGGCGGCGGAAAATCGGTGTGCTACCAAATCCCTGCTTTAGTACTCGAAGGCGTAACCATTGTTATATCTCCGCTTATATCGCTAATGCAAGATCAGGTAACGCAACTGCAAGCTCTTGGGGTAAAAGCCGCTTACGTTAATAACAGCTTAGCACGAGAAGAACAGCAATTGGTGTATCAACAGCTTCATCAGGGGCAAATTAAGCTCTTATATGTGGCGCCTGAAAAAGTATTACAACACGAATTTTTAGAGCGTTTATCGCATTTAAATGTGAGTTTATTTGCTATTGACGAAGCGCACTGTGTGTCGCATTGGGGTCATGACTTTAGACCTCATTACTTTCGCTTAAACGAATTAAAGCAACGTTTTGCACATGTCCCAATGATGGCATTAACCGCCACCGCCGATAAAGCCACACGGTTTGATATAGTTGAGCAATTAAAACTACAACAGCCTTATATTCATACTGGCAGCTTTGATCGCCCCAATATTCGTTACACCATAGAAGAAAAATTTAAACCTATGGTGCAATTGCTTCGCTACCTAAAGGAGCAAAAAAGCCAAAGCGGTATCATTTATTGCACCAGCCGTAAACGCGTAGACGACATTGCTGAAAAGCTTGCAGATGCAGGACTAAACGCTGCCGCTTATCATGCTGGTATGAGTAACGAGCAACGACAATTTGTACAAACCGGGTTTGCCCGTGACGATATACAGATAGTGGTCGCAACCGTTGCTTTTGGTATGGGCATAAACAAGCCTAATGTGCGTTTTGTACTGCATTACGATATTCCAAAAAGTATAGAGTCGTACTATCAAGAAACTGGTCGAGCTGGGCGAGATGGACTTGCCGCAGAAGCTATAATGTATTTTGACCCAGCTGATATAGGTCGCGTAAGGCGCTTTTTTGAAGACATAGACGACGAACAACGCCGCCGCGTAGAAGAACAACGCTTTAACGCAATGGCAAGCTTTGCCGAAGCGCAAACATGTCGTCGTCAAATATTACTTAACTACTTTAGTGAATATCAACGCGAACCTTGTGGCAACTGCGATATTTGCTTAAATCCGCCAAAAAGCTTTGATGGTACGTTAGTCGCTCAGCAAGCACTTTCGTGTGTGTACAGAGCGGGACAACGTTTTGGACTTGGTTATATTGTTGAGTTACTTCGCGGTGCAAACACGAGCCGCATCCGCGATAATAATCATCATGAATTAAGTACCTACGGCATAGGTAAAGATAAAAGCAGTGAGTTTTGGCTCAGTATTTTACGCCAACTTATTCATCAAGGCTTACTTAGCCAAGATATAACACAAGGTGCGTCACTTAGATTAACAGAAGCCGCGCGTGTAATTTTAAAAGGTGAATACGCACTGCAATTAGCCGAGCCACGCCTGCAAGCCAAACACGTTTATCAAGATAAGTTAGCGCAATTTAATTACGACAAAAAACTCTTTGCTCGCCTGCGCGCACTTCGTAAAGAACTTGCTGATGCCGACGATGTGCCACCTTATGTAGTATTTAATGATAAAACGTTAGCCGAAATGGCGCAGCTTATGCCAACAAACGACAGTGAATTTTTAAAGGTCTCAGGTGTTGGTTTTACTAAGTTAAATAAGTACGGCGGCGAATTTTTAACGGCAATTCGACATTACCTAGCTACTAATTAAGAGCATTATGACCCAAATAGAATATGACCATACACACAAATGTATTTTGATTAATCCCATTGAGCTACCAAACGATGAAGACTTTGAGCTGTGGAGTACATTATTTTTACACTCAGACGAAGTAACACTCAACGAATATTCTGCAGGCGCCGATCGCCATCAAGTTCGCTTTACCTATAATCATCAAACCTTTAATTTAAACTATGAGCATTACAGCCAAAGCATCTGGATTAATGCCGAAGGTCATGAAGCTGAACACTTACTCGCCGCTTTAGCATTTTATTTAAGCTAGCTTTTAATGCTTAGCGCATAGGTCGCTGCAAACCAGCTGGCTATTAACAAAAGTGAATATGGGTAACAATTAATTAATTTCAAAATCCATACCTTTTACTTACATTATAATAACAATGATGTAAGCTGATATTACGATAGTCATTTGCTACGTAGCAGTAAGAGGTTTAATGGTGAGCAAGAAATGGATAGCACAATGTTGTATTAGTTTAACGGTTTTAAGCTTTTATGTGCCTAATACGTTCGCACAACAATCTTCAATGAAAACTGATAACTGCCTTGTAGAACAGACAGATTTAAGCACAAATAAAAACCTACGCCGAGAAGTTCAAGACAAAACAACCCTCACGCACAGTAATAGTAACGCTAAAATAGCCTCAATAAAGCTCAAGCAACTTAATGTATTTAATACTGAGCTTGAAGAGGAAAATATTGCCCTATTCCGTTTTGCTAATCGCGCTCACATTCAAACAGAGCCCGATGTCATTAATAACCTTTTATTATTCTCCCCAGGTGACAAGTACGACGCTAAAAAGCTCGCAGAATCAGAGCGTTTACTTCGCAAAGAAAGCTACTTATATGATGCACAAATTAGTGCTACCGAAAACTGCGACGGCGACGTTAATGTAGAAGTGGTTACCCGTGATTTATGGACACTTTTACCTGAAGTGAACTTTAGTCGAAGCGGTGGAGAAAACAAATCGAGTATAGGTTTTAGAGAATCTAACCTGCTTGGGTGGGGTAAGCGCCTTTCTTTTTCGCGTACCACTGACAGCGATCGCAGCGGTTACTTATTTGTTTACGACGATCCGAATATTTTATCTACTCGCTACCGAGGCCGTTTAGAGTACGCCGATAACAGCGACGGCAAGCGCCATTTGCTTGAGCTAACCTATCCATTTTACGCAATTGACACCCCCTTTAGTTACGGTATTTTAAGCTATTCTGAGCAGCGCGAAGAGTCACTATATAAACGCGGCGAAGAGTTTAGCGAATTTGATCAAACTACCGATTTAAACCGTGTATTTATAGGACACTCTAAAGCGCTTAATAATAATTGGACCCAGCGACTAACGTTAGGCTATACCGATGAGCAACATACCTTTGAAGCTATAGACACTACATTTGCACCACTTGCCGATGACAGAAGTTTAAGTTACCCCTTTATAAGCGGCCATTGGTTTGAAGATAACTACATAAAGGTACGCAATTTTGACAGTATATCTCGCACTGAGGATTTAAATTTAGGTTGGAATATTAAAAGCTTAATTGGCTATTCAGATGAGTCATTAAGTAATGACGACAGCCGCGCGGTGTATTCTTTTAACTTTAAAAAAGCCCACTTTACTAACGATAATACTTTATGGCGTTTTAGTGCTGATATTGATGGCTATTGGAATAAAGAACAGAAAAAACTCGAAAACTTTATGGCCACCAGCCAAGTACAATATTATTTAAATACCAGTGAAGACCAATCTTGGTATGTTAAAGCCCGCGTGCAATACGCCAAAAACCTGACTGCTGATCAACAGCTTACTTTAGGTGGCGAAACAGGCCTGCGTGGTTACCCTATGGATTATCAACATGGCGACCGCAGCTTTTTAGTTAATTTAGAAAAGCGCTATTACTGGGAGTACGATTTACTGCAACTATTTAAAGTGGGTGGCGCAGCTTTTGTAGATGTAGGCAGAGCATGGTTTAACGATGAAGATAACGGTGAAAATGCACATGTATTGAAAAATGTAGGCGTTGGTCTGCGTTTGGCACCGAGTCGCGCAAACTCAGGAACCATGATCCACATTGATATTGCCGCCCCTGTTGATAGCTACGATGATGTAGACTCAGTCCAGTGGCTAGTAAGCGTTAAAAACACTTTTTAAATAATACAAACACGTTAAACTAATACCAATTGCATTAAATTGTTATGAAAGTTCAGGACCTAATGTGGAAATAATAGAAGTTTTAGAATTGTTTGCATCACAATATAAGTTAGTTGTAACTATAATCGCTATTTTGGTTTTCCCTCTTCTATTAAAAATAACCAAAAAACTACTCGAAAAAGCGATTAAAGGCAAAGTAGATTTGCACCGAAAATACCGTGCAGAGCTTTTACTAAAAATTATACTCGCCTTTGTAGTACTGTGTTTGGTTTTAGTATTTTGGGGTATAGAGCTGCGTGGCTTATTGGTTTTAGGCTCTTCTTTATTTGCCATGTTAGGGGTAGCACTTTTTGCCGCTTGGTCATTATTGAGTAACCTCACCGCATTTTTACTGATGTTTATTCAAAACGATTGCCGTGTTGGTTATTGGGTACGAATTATTGATGGTGCGAATCATGTTGAAGGGCGCATTGTTGAAATGGGCTTAATGAATGTAGTACTTGAACATATTGATGGGCACCGTGTAATTTACCCTAACAATTTATTTGTGACCCGTCCTGTCATGGTTTTAAATAAAGAACCAAAGCCAACTAAAACCCCTGTTATAAAGCGTATTATTGGTCCTAAAAAAACATAGTTTAAAAAGCATCGTTGATAAAGCAATGTCCACAAAAAAGCCGCAGTAAGTAATTACCTACTGCGGCTTTTTAATGCTTAGCTAAACAGAATTTAGTTTAGCTATTAGTTATTTAGTTCAGCTGTTTTAAGCTCGTCATCTAAATCATTTATCTCATCAATAAAGTTCTCTAGTTGCTGCTCTACTAAACTATTGTCGTTTGCAAAGTAAGCAAGGTGGAATACCGCATCACCTTCATTTACCAATGGCATCGTTTGCTGACCAATAACAATACCGCCTTTAGGCGCTAAAAGCTCAAGCTCAGAATCCCCTAGAGGGCTACTTATATATGCAAGCACTTGCCCTTTAGTTACATGCTCCCCTAGTGATACTTGTGCACGCACAATGCCATCAACCTCTGCACGTATCCAACTAGTCGAACCTGCAATAATAGGATCTGGTAACTTTTTAGGGCGCTTGCCACGGATCATTTTTAAATGGCGCATAACATAATCAACGCCCTGCACACCTGCCGCAATAGCGATAGGGTCAAAGCGTAGCGCTTCGCCTGCTTCATAAGTAATAACAGGTATACCTAAATTTGCGGCTTCACTGCGTAATGAACCATTACGAAGGGATGCATTTATAACCGCCGGCGTACCAAATGCTTTAGCCATTTCAGCGGTTGCTTCATCTTCTAAATTAGCGCGAATTTGCGGCAAATTAGTACGATGAATAGCGCCAGTATGCAAATCAATAATGTGAGTACAATGTACTGCCACTTGATTAAAAAACATATAAGCCATACGCCCAGCTAATGAACCACGTTCAGAACCTGGGAAGCTGCGATTCATATCGCGTCTATCTGGTAAATAACGCGATTTGTGAATAAAGCCAAACACATTCACAATAGGCACAGCGATTATTGTTCCGCGCAATTGGCTTGGATCTATTTTAGCAAGTAACTGACGCACAACTTCTACACCATTTAGCTCATCACCATGAATAGCCGCACACACCATAAGCACAGGGCCTTCCATTACACCATTAACCACTTCAATAGGAATATTAAGTGGTGAATGGGTGTAAAGCTTAGCTGCTTCTAAGGCAAGCGTTTTACGCTCGCCTACGCCTACATTTTCTCCTAATAAGGAAAAAGGACGGTTAATTTTAACCTTTGCCACGTGTTGCTGTTCCTTTACTTGAGGCATTTTTTTCGATGAAATCAATTACCATACCTGCAATATCTTTACCTGTTGCTATTTCAATGCCCTCTAAACCCGGTGATGAGTTAACTTCCATCACAAGTGGCCCACGAGATGAGCGAAGTAAATCAACTCCCGCTACATTTAAGCCCATTGATTTAGCCGCTGCTACTGCCGTTTTACGTTCCTCTGGAGTAATGCGAACTAATGTAGCGCTACCACCACGGTGAAGGTTAGAGCGGAACTCACCTTCTTGTGCTTGGCGCTTCATTGCTGCGATTACTTTGTCGCCTAGTACAAAACAACGTATGTCTGCACCACCCGCTTCTTTAATATATTCTTGAACCATAATATTGGCTTTTAAGCCCATAAACGCTTCAATAACACTTTCAGCTGCTTTGCGTGTTTCAGCAAGTACAACACCAATGCCTTGTGTGCCTTCAAGTAATTTAATTACAACAGGTGCACCGCCTACCATTTCTAGTAAGTCTTTTACGTCATCGGGTTTGCTGGCAAAACCTGTTACTGGCATACCAACGCCTTTGCGCGAAAGTAACTGAAGTGAACGTAATTTATCGCGCGAACGAGAAATAGCGACTGATTCGTTTACAGGATAAACACCCATCATTTCAAACTGACGAAGTACCGAACAGCCATAAAATGTAACCGATGCACCAATACGCGGGACAATTGCGTCAAATTCTTTTAAGTTTTCACCGCGATAGTGAATTTCTGGTTGCTCAGAGTTGATATTCATATAACAACGCAATGCATCAATCACTTTAACTTCGTGGCCGCGTGCTTCTGCTGCCTCAATTAAGCGACGTGTTGAATATAGCTTTCTGTTACGAGATAAAATACCGATTTTCATAGTTAAACCTTACGACCTAATAGTTGAGATAAAGCCGGGTCAACGACTATACGATTTTCCATGGCTGTACGCCCTAATAACATTCTAAACTTCATTGTTGCACGGCTTGTTAAAGTAAGCTCGATAGGCCAGCTATGCTCGCCTGCATGTAATGTAGTTTCTATAAAGTAGCGTAGCTCTTTTTGCCCACTTGAGCTGGTTACGTACTTCATTTTTTTAACTTTTGCATTGCAAGTGACTTGCGTTTGCTCATCATCTTGCAGTGGTTGGGCCGTAAATTTAACCCATTTTTCTGAGTCAACTTCGTATTCTTCAATGTTAATTGCATGAATACATGAAGTGCGAGCGCCAGTATCAATTTTTGCTTTTATCTCGTTAATACCAAGCTCAGGTAAACTTAACCACTCACGCCAACCAACTGTGATCTTTGCTGTCATAAATGTGCCCTTAATAAAAAAGTGACTTATACGCTACAGACCAAAAAACACCAACGAAATAAATTTATCTAGTCGATTAGTAAATTAAATTGATCTTTTTAAGCAACTGGTCACACAATGCACGCCTTGCTAAGCCGTACTTTAATGCCACTTTGCTCAACACAGAGGCTCTGCATATATTTTGCTATTTAAGCTTAACTTATTAAAAGTAAAGGTAAGCCTGTAAGCAACTAAGTAGATACACTATAGTTAACAGTATTAAAAATACACTATTATGAGAACTAATTATGATTAATGGTTTACTACATGCACTTGTACTTGATGGACAAGGCGGCGCTCGTCCTATTGGAAGCACTAATGAGCTAAATAGCTGGCAACCAAGCCAAGGTAAACTTTGGGTGCACATGGATTATAGCCAAAGTGAGGCAGTTGAATGGCTCAAGGCACAGCCTCATTTAAACGATTACGAACTAGAGTCTTTAATTGCTGACGAAACACGCCCACGTATTACGGCTACAACTAACGGGCACATGTTATTTTTACGTGGTGTAAATTTAAATCCAGCACAAAGCCCTGAAGACATGGTATCAATTCGTTTATTTATTAGCGAAGACATTCTTATTACTACCCGTAAGCGCCGTTTATTATCGGTGCAAGATACGCTCGCCTGTTTAAATGAAAATAAAGGCCCATGCAATATTTCTGAATTAGTGTGCTCTATTACACAAAAATTAACCTCACGTATGCAAAGCGTTATTGACTCACTAGATGAAACACTCGACGAGTTTGAAGAAGAAATAGATGAACCAAGTAAAAAGTTTGACAACCAAGGCTTATCACAATTGCGACGCCAAACTATTGCCTTAAAACGTTATTTAAAACCGCAAAAAGAAGCCCTTAGCTCAATGGTAAATAACCACTACCTATGGTTATTAGATGACGATAAAGCAAAACTTAATGAAACCACTAACTTATTAATTCGTTATCTTGAAGAGCTAGATAGTTCGATTGAGCGTGCGCAAATTATTCAGCAAACAATCACTAACCAAGTTTCTGAGCAGTTAAACCAGCGAATGTATGTTATGTCTGTAGTGGCAGCACTTTTTTTACCACTGGGCTTTTTAACGGGGCTTTTAGGTGTAAACGTAGGAGGTATTCCTGGTACAGAGAGCCCTTATGCGTTTAGTGCTTTTGTCATATTTTTAATTGTGCTCACTGGCGGTATTGGTGTGTATTTTAAAAATAAAAAATGGCTGTAAATTAAAACGCATATTTAATATGGCCACTCAATTGAGTGGCCATAATTAAGTGGCTACTTAGTTTGTTTGACGGGTATAAGTAACATTAGTCATTGTTACTTTTGATTGGGTAATGCCTAAATCTTCAAAGCAATTTTTGAATGAATTAGAGTTACCTGCTTCACCGCATTTATCTAGAGTATTTGGATCTTGAGACTGTAAGTAGTTACCAAACTTAAAGTAAGATTCAGAATCATCTTCTACAGGAATACCAAACGAATTACCTAGTGCACTTACATCTACATCGCCGTAATTATTTACCACTCGCAAGTTAAATGACTCACCGCTTGTAATAGTACCTAGCGCAAATTTTTCTTCATTGCCACTGGTATTACGCAAACGAACATAGACATCAAAAATGCCATTACCCGCTACGCTGTCGTTAAAACCTGATTCATCAGTATCTGAAACATACACTTTAGAAATAGTCCCAGTATCGCTGGCGTGGTGCTGTGAAATAATTGTTTTACCGCCATCAGACATTTCAACTTTTACAGTTGCTTCAAATACTTCGTAAGACTGTGTCATGGCAACACGCAAGCTTTCTTTTACCTTGTACTCATGACGCCAGCCATTCCCGTTAGGCGTAATATGCTGTGCCTCCAAAGGTACAAACACTAACGTACTATCGTTTACTAACGGGTTAGGGCTATCCCCTTCTAAATCAAAAACACTACCACTTGTAACGCTGCTTGGAATCGTTGTACCGTCTCCAGATCCTGCACCATCATCAGTGCCACCGCCATTATTACTGCCCTCAACTAATGTAAAATTATCAAAGCGTACATCACTTGAGCTATTGTAATGCTTAGCAAATACTTGCAGTGAATTGGTATTCGCTGAAGTAAACGTTTTAGTTACCTTAGTCCAAGACGATACATCAAAGGTTTTGTTTTTAAATAAACCGTTTAAGTCGTTAACCCCAATCTGCCCTTTACCAAGTACATAAGCACTTAACGTATATTCAGTGTTTGGCTGAATATTTACTAATTGATAAACACGTGCAGGACTACCCTGAATTTTTAACGATTTAGATCCGCTATATGCATCAGATGAAATAGCCGCTGGCTCAGTTTCGTTCCAACTACTAAAACCGCTTTCAAAGCCAGGGTTATTAATAGTTGCAGCGTGAGATAACGCTGAGGTTGCAGTAATTGCAGTGCAAATAAACAATTTCTTGTGGTTAATCATTATCTTTATTCCTTTAAACCTGAACATAAAAACAACCTAACTAATTAGGTTAGTGAAATTCACTAACACTTAGATCTTACCGCTATACAGGTTTTTAATTGTGTATGAATAGTAATGGTAATTTAAATGGCAAATAAAACTTACCAATTAACATTACCAAAAAGCATGCCCGAAGGCGGGGTAAAGGTTATATTTATTGTTACCAATATGTCAACACAGTGTACTACAGCAAATAAGTATTACTTACATCTTTATTACCACTTAAAAACAAATTTAATTTTCAATTTAATCAACACATTATATTTTATTAAGTAACGAATTAATTTTTAAAAATAAATTTTAATTTCAGACATAAGTACTAAAAAATAAATAACACTGCTT
Source organism: Pseudoalteromonas sp. SG45-2 (assembly GCF_014164115.1). NCBI lineage: Bacteria > Pseudomonadati > Pseudomonadota > Gammaproteobacteria > Alteromonadales > Pseudoalteromonadaceae > Pseudoalteromonas > Pseudoalteromonas sp. SG45-2. Next base: position 12,508 of record NZ_JACJEO010000032.1, on the reverse strand, counting down.
ACCAATAATTATGGACAATATTAATTTAGTATGAATAAAAAATAAAAATAGAGATAAATTAAAGACTAATTTCAAATTGGTAATAACCAGATTTAAATTGGTAATGTACATTTTTGATTTATATAGAGGCTAATGAGTGTATTTAAAGCTTAAACAGGGAGTAAAACTAAAAAAAGGCGAGCATTGTTAAATGCTCGCCTTTACTATTTTTCTAATGCTGGGTAATTAATTACTCTTGAAAGTAAGTGCCCCAACCGTCGTATTCAACATCGCACTCAACGGCTAGTTGCGCTAGCTTATCAACGTCTTCCATAATAACGTCTACGTCTAGCTCAGCTTCAACTACAATGTCAAAGCTCCAAATTTTACTGCCATCTTCAAGCTCAAGCTCTGCTGGCTCTTCAACATCGTAGCCTAATTTAAAAGCAGCCAATGCAGCTTGCTCTAGTTTAGGGAAGTCTTCACACACAAAATGGTGTTCTACTTCATAAAGTATTTCAGGATCTGATCCATCTTCTAGTAGTGAACTTACGATGTCTTCACTTATTTCACGCCAGTTTTCCATTATTTTTCTCTCACTTGAGCATCTAATTCAGTTATTTTAGCAGCCATAATGCTATGCACGCTTTTAGCATGCTCACGCGCGCTAATTTCTTTATCAAGCGGTATAGGCGCTAACATTTCGATGTAAATTGTACCATTATCCCAACGATTTAGCTTAATGGTTTTATGTGTTGTATTCATACATACCGGAATTATGGGTACATCTGCGCTCATTGCGGTGTGAAAAGCACCTGTTTTGAACGGTAGCAACCCTCTTCCATAGCTTCGTGTGCCTTCTGGAAACATCCATACAGATAAGCCATTATTTTTAATTTTTTCGGCTGCTTTGGAGATAGTTCCCGCTGCTTTGGAGCGATTCGATCTGTCTATTAATATATTACCCGACAACCAATAAAGCTGACCGAAAAATGGGATCCACTTTAAGCTCTTTTTCCCCAAACTTACGCAGTTTTTAGGCACCATTGCAGGCACTGTAAATAAGTCGTAGCTATTTTGATGATTAGCAACATAAACTGCAGGGCCTGCATCAATTGCATCTTTATGACGTGTTAAAACTAATTTAACGCCAATCATTTTAGCCATTGAGCCAAACCAGCCCGCTATAATATGTACATTATTGGGATGAAATGGTCTTACAATCGAAAGTAATAAACCAAAAATACAACTGAATAATATAAACATCAGCATAATAAAAACGCGTATAACAGCTAGCAAATGAGTTTCTCCAAAGATCAATTATGATTATTATAGCGTTATTTTGTGACACAGACGAGTCAATAGCGCACAAGTGTACGCTGAAATATGCAAGCTCTTTATTTTAAAACAAAAACGGCCTGCAAATGCAGACCGTTTTTATTTATACAAAAAAGTAATTGGTTACTCTTCGTTAATGGCTTCTATTGGTTCATCATCTTGTGGGGTTAGCTCAACAACGGCTTCGTCAACACGCTGTAAGCCGCGCGGTAGTTTATTACCCCTACGCCCTCGCTCACCATGATAATGCTCTAAATCACTTGGTTTAAGCGTTAGTTTACGCTTACCAGCATGAAGCGTAACACTGCTTCCTTGTGGTACAACAGCAAGCACTTTTACAAACTCTTCACGGGCTTGTACTTTAGCACCTGGTATAGAGATGATTTTATTACCTTTACCTTTGCCTAACTTTGGTAAGTCTCGCAGCGGGAATAAAAGCATTCGACCTTCGTTAGAAATAGCCATACAGTAATCGCTAGCAACATCGTTCACTCTAATAGGAGAAAGTAATATTCCACCTTTAGGGACACTTACCAGCGCTTTACCGTTTTTATTTTTACTCACTAAGTCTTTAAAGTCGGTAATAAAGCCGTAACCTGCATCTGACGCCATAAGCAATACTTGCTCGTCTTCACTCATTACCACGTGCTCAAAATTAGCACCTGGTGTTAAGTTAAAACGACCTGTCATTGGCTCCCCTTGGCTACGCGCCGAAGGTAGACTGTGCGCATCAGTTGCAAACGCCCGCCCTGCTGAATCTAAAAATACCGCAGGTTGATTACTCTTACCACGAGCAGAGGCTCTAAAGCCGTCACCTGAGCGATAATTTAAGCCTTGTACATCTAAGTCATGACCTTTACCAACGCGTGCCCAGCCTTTGTCTGATAGCACAACAGTAACTGACTCTGACGGAATTAAATCTTTTTCGTTAAGTGCTTTCGCTTCTGAGCGCTCAATCACTGGCGAGCGACGATCGTCACCGTACATTTCAGCGGCTTCTTGAATTTCTTTTTTAAGCAGTGTCGACATACGACGTTCTGAGCCCAAAATTTGCGCTAATTTATCACGCTCTTTGGCTAGTTCATCTTGCTCACCGCGAATTTTAAACTCTTCAAGTTTTGCTAAATGACGAAGTTTTAATTCTAAAATAGCTTCTGCTTGCGTATCAGTTAAATCAAAGCGCTCCATTAATACAGGCTTTGGTTTATCTTCGCTGCGGATGATTTCAATCACTTCATCGATATTTAAAAAGGCTGCTAATAAACCTTCTAAAATATGCAAACGTGCTAATACTTTATCTAAACGATACTGCAAACGACGACGCACTGTTTCGCGTCTAAATGTTAGCCACTCACTTAAAATACAGCGCAAGTCTTTAACTTGCGGGCGACCATCTAGGCCTAACATGTTTAAGTTTACGCGGTAATTTTTTTCAAGATCGGTGGTTGCAAATAAGTGCGCCATTAATGGCTCAGCTTTAATGCGGTTTGAGCGCGGAATAATTACAATACGCGTTGGATTTTCGTGATCTGACTCGTCACGTAAATCAGCAATCATAGGTAATTTTTTAGCGTTCATTTGCGCTGCAATTTGCTCAAGTACTTTACCACCTGAACATTGATGCGGCAGCGCTGTAATAACAATATCGCCATGCTCTTCGGTGTAAACCGCACGCATTTTGATAGACCCACGACCGGTTTTATATATTTTATGAATATCGGCTTTTGGGGTAATTATTTCAGCATCTGTTGGGTAATCTGGTGCATGTACAAGCTCAAGTAATTCTTCAAGCTCTGTTTTTGGTTTATCAAGTAATAAACAACATGCGCTAGCCACTTCACGTACGTTATGTGGCGGAATATCTGTTGCCATACCTACGGCGATACCCGTTATACCATTGAGTAAAATATGCGGTAAACGAGAAGGCAATACTACAGGTTCATCCATGGTGCCATCAAAGTTTGGCGTCCAATCAACAGTGCCTTGGCCAAGCTCTTTAAGCAGAACTTCAGAAAACTTAGATAAACGCGCTTCGGTATAACGCATTGCTGCAAACGATTTAGGGTCATCTGCCGCACCCCAGTTTCCTTGTCCATCTACCAAAGGATAGCGATAAGAAAACGGCTGCGCCATTAATACCATAGCTTCGTAACAGGCACTGTCGCCGTGTGGATGGTACTTACCAAGTACGTCACCCACTGTACGGGCTGATTTTTTGTACTTAGCGTTAGCTGACAAGCCCAGTTCGCTCATCGCATAAATAATACGACGCTGTACTGGTTTTAAACCATCACCTACATGCGGTAGGGCACGATCCATGATTACGTACATGGAATAATTTAAATAGGCGTCTTCGGTAAAACGCCCCATTGTTTGTTGCTCAATTCCTTGCATTAGCAAGGTATCTGTATCACTCATTAAAGCTTACCTAGTTTTTCTTATAGCTTACACGGTAGATTACATTGGCGTAATCATCGCTTACTAACAGACTGCCGTCACCTAATTCTGCAAATGCAACAGGGCGTCCAAATGTTGTTTCGTCTTTCATAAAGCCAGTAATAAATGGCGTATATTTAGTTACGCGACCTACTTCGATTGTTGCAAGGCCTACTTTATAGCCTGACTTTTTAGAACGGTTCCATGAGCCATGTTCAGCAACAAATAATTGTTGCTTATAACTTGCTGGAAATTGCTTACCGTTATAAAAATGAATACCTAGTGGCGCTACATGCGCTGGAAGTGCAAGTGCTGGCGATGTGTAATCGGCAATGTTTTTACCTTCACCAAACTCAGGGTCAATAATTGCACCGGCATGAACATACGGAAAGCCAAAATGCTCACCTTCTTGCGTTGCACGGTTTAACTCATCAGGCGGAATATCATCGCCCATCATGTCGCGACCATTATCGCTAAACCATAAGGCTTGAGTAGCAGGATGAAAATCAAAACCCACTGTGTTTCTAACGCCTTTAGCTATTGTTTTTATTTGTTTTGTTTCTACATTAAGGGCAAAAATACGACCAAAACGCTCATCCTCAGCACAAATATTACACGGTACACCCACCGGAATGATTAATTCTCCCGTTGGTGCAAAACGTAAAAATTTCCAACCATGATGACGCTCACTCGGTAGTTTGTTATAGACCACATCAAACTTTGGATCTTTTAATTGGGTATCAATATTTTTAAAGCGAATAATACGATGCACTTCGCCTACATATAAATCGCCATCTTTAATTGCTATGCCAGAGGGCATGTTTAAGCCTTTAGCCACAACAATTTTTTTATCTGCTACGCCGTCGCTATTGTGATCAATAAGCGCATATACGTTGCCTGCTTTACGAGAGCCAACATACACAATACCTTTTTTTGAAACGGCTATTTGACGTGCATTTTCTACATCATTTGCAAATAAACTAATTTCAAACCCAGGTGCTACGGTGAGCTTATCAAGTATATTTTTAGCCATTGCAGGAGCGCTAGTCAGCCCAAGTAACAGCAAACTTCCTAGTAATTTTTTCATTCGTCTCTCCTAGTGTTAGGCACAAGCAATTAAACGAGCGCCTTGTTACCATGATCTTCTAACCATTGACGACGATCAGGCGATCGTTTTTTAGCAAGTAGCATATCCATCATTTCCATGGTTTCTACTTCTTCATCAAGCGTAAGCTGCACTAAGCGTCGTGTATTAGGATCCATAGTGGTTTCACGAAGCTGTAACGGATTCATTTCACCCAGACCTTTGAATCGTTGTACGTTTACTTTACCGCGTTTTTTCTCGGCTTCTATACGTGCCAAAATAGCGGTTTTTTCTTCTTCATCAAGTGCGTAATAAACTTCTTTACCAATATCTATTCTAAATAATGGCGGCATTGCTACATACACATGCCCTGTTTTTACTAACTCTGGAAAATGACGAACAAACAGTGCACATAATAACGTCGCGATGTGTAATCCATCCGAGTCAGCATCGGCCAATATACAAATTTTATTGTAGCGCAGTCCCGACATATCCGTTGATTCTGGGTCAATACCCAGTGCCACTGAAATATCATGTACTTCTTGTGATGCTAGTATTTGCCCCGACTCTACTTCCCAAGTATTTAAAATTTTACCACGTAGCGGCATAATTGCCTGAAATTCACGATCTCGCGCTTGTTTAGCAGAACCACCAGCAGAATCACCTTCCACTAAAAACAGCTCGGTTCGGTCATTATCGGCAGCACTACAATCGGTCAATTTACCTGGTAATGCAGGCCCTGCAGTAACTCGTTTACGTACAACTTTTTTAGCTGCACGCAAACGGCTTTGCGCGTTTGAAATACATAACTCAGCTAATAATTCTGCGGTATCGGTATGTTCATTTAGCCATAAACTAAACGAATCTTTTACAACACCCGATACAAATGCGGCACATGAACGTGATGAAAGTTTTTCTTTGGTTTGCCCTGCAAATTGTGGATCTTGCATTTTAACCGACAATACGTAACTACAACGCTCCCAAATATCATCCGGTGTTAGCTTTACGCCACGAGGTAGTAAATTTCTAAACTCACAAAACTCTCGCATTGCTTCAAGCAAGCCTTGGCGCAGACCATTTACATGTGTACCACCTTGCGCAGTAGGAATTAAGTTTACGTAGCTTTCCGCTATTGATTCGCCACCTTCAGGTAGCCATACAACAGCCCAATCAGCGCCTTCAATTGAGCTTTTAAATTCACCTACAAATGGGTCTTGCGGTAATGTTTCAAACCCTTTAACGGCTTCAATTAGGTAATCTTTTAAGCCAGTTTCGTAAAACCATTCTTTGGTTTCTTTTGTTTGCTTATTAACAAACTTAATACGCAGTCCTGGGCATAAAACCGCTTTGGCTTTTAATAAATGATTAAGCTTGGTAATTGAGTAGTTTGGTGAATCAAAGTAGCTAACATCAGCCCAAAAACGAACGGTGGTACCTGTATTGCGCTTACCAACAGTACCAATTACGCTCAAATCTTCTACTTTATCGCCATTTTCAAATGCCATTCTGTATTGTTGAGCGTCGCGCCTTACGGTTACTTCTACACGTGTAGATAAGGCATTTACTACAGAAATACCTACACCGTGTAAACCACCCGAAAATTGGTAGTTTTTATTAGAAAACTTACCACCGGCGTGTAACTTAGTGAAGATTAGTTCAACCCCAGGGATACCTTCCTCAGGGTGAATATCAATAGGCATACCACGTCCGTCATCGCTCACTTCGAGCGAGTTATCTTCGTGGAGAATTACGTCGATACGAGTAGCGTGGCCCGCCATAGCTTCATCGACACTGTTATCGATAACCTCTTGGCCTAAATGGTTTGGGCGTACGGTATCGGTGTACATCCCTGGGCGTCGTTTTACCGGATCTAATCCATTAAGTACTTCAATGGCTTCGGCGTTATAATTTTGATCACTCATAGTTTTTGTCTTTATATCCGCTAAGGCTCTAATACGTTTACTAGTTTTATTGTTATATGCGCTAAAGCGTTAATATAGTAACTAACCTCAGTTCAGGCTAACTAGTTTTACGTGATTTTAAGAAAATCTACAATACTTGCAAAGGTGCGTTCAAATTCAACGTAGCTATGATCGCCACCAAACTCTATCAATTGCTTGCATTGCGAATAATATTTTACTGCGTGTTGAAAGTTCAACACTTCATCTCCTGTTTGCTGCAATAAATAAAGTAACTCAGGATGTGCTAATTTATCTACAGCGAGTAATTTCAGCGCCTCAATATGACTGTTATTTAAATCGTAATGATAATCTTGATACGGATTATAATTAGGCCCAAGTAACGACTGTAATAAATTATAGGGTGCGACCGCGGGATTAATGACCACTGCAGGAATTTGATAACGCTGCGATAAATACGTGGCAAAAAAACCACCTAACGAGCTACCTAATAAAACGGTATCTGGCGTTAGTAATTGTTCAAGCTCAATTATAGCTTGTAGGGGCTCGTGGTTTAAGTTCGGTACACAATAATCAACGTCATAGTTTGCCATAAGCTCACCAAAGCGCACAGCTTTATATGATTTTTGTGAACTATTAAAGCCATGAATATAAATTACGCGCTTAGCCATACCACTTCCGTTTTTACTTCGACTTTATCTTTTTTACTCTTTATATTTAGCATTCTGTAAGCAGGCCCTGCATTTTTTTGCTCCCACTTTGGAGTGTATTTTACAAACTGGACTGAACTGGCAGGACTTGCATATATAGGCAAGCCTCTAAAGTTTTGTTCATAATCGTTGTGTACATGACCATGAAAAAGCGCAGATACATTATTACTATTAACTAAAATATTTAAAAGCTGTGGACCATTTTCTAATAAGTGCTTATCAAGATAGCCATTTATTGGCAGCGGATTATGATGACAAAAGATAACTTTACTATTATTCGAGTTGACTAAAGTATCAGTTATTTCATCTAAATGCTCGCCAGTAACCCATCCTGCGGGCGTGGGCCCTTTAGAATTAATAAGAAGCAGCTCAACCCCGTTAGCAATAATATGTTTAGCCGAATTTATTTTTCCGCCACTTATGCGATTAAGCATTACTAGTTCATCATGATTACCTGGTACCCAAAATACAGGGCAAGTGATGTCACTGGCATTTATAAGTTCACTAAATAATAAGTACGATTCGAAACTATGGTCTTGTGTTAAATCACCACCAAAAATTACGCAATCTACTGGCTGCTCAGCGATGTGTGCCAAAGCTTGTTCAAAATGAGCTGCAGTATTTGCATTAAAATATTCACCATTTTTATCTGCAAATAAATGGCTGTCGGTAATATGCGCAATGCACAAAGATGATTTATCAAATGTATATGTATCATCAAACCAAGCCATTATTTACATCCCAATTTAATGTTGCTTGCCCGTGCTCTACACAGGCCACTAACCAGTCGTATAAAAAAGCATTAAGTTGATACTTTTCATCTTTTTGATGCATTTTAGGGTTGGGGTATCCGTACGATGGTTTTATGCGTTGATGGTAATCGTGATGAATAATTTCAGCTACTTTCGCATCATGATACAAGCGAGCCGTTAAATACAGCGGCGCTATCCCTTTAACCATTCCTGTTAGCTGCTTAATTGAAATATCCATAGTGTATTTTGCGCTGCCATCAATTTTTGTAGCAAATTCACTGTTGCCAAGTTTTACTTCACGAATGCTTCCTATATTGCGCTCGCTCGGTAACAACTTTAATAGTCGCACATAGTTATGCTCACAAAGTGTTAAATACTTTGGGAGGCTTTGAATATATCGATTTGTTGCTAATTGTGCTGTCAAAGTTCCGCCATAATATTAGTAAGAGTTTATGCCCATTTGCTTGCCATTTTTTCGCGATTTAGCGCAAGCCACTGCATACAAATAACCGTTGCCGCATTATCCATTTCACCGTTATTGAGGCGCATTAGCGCATCATCAACCGATAAAATATGAGTTTTTATATCCTCGCCTTCAGTTTCAAGACCATATACACCTGATTTCACTTGGCTTAAATCAGCACGCGCTAAATATAAATGTAAGCGCTCAGTTGTACCACCAGGGCTTGATAGGTATGAAAGCATAAATTCAAGTTCAGTTAATTCAAGCCCTGCTTCTTCATACGCTTCTTTTTTTACAACTGATTCGTAATCCGTACTGCCGTCAGTCATTCCGGCTATACATTCTAGTAGCCACGGCGAGTGCTTACTTTTAATAGCGCCAATACGTATTTGCTCAATTAAAAGAACAGTATCTGATATTGGGTCATAAGGGAGTACTGCAATTGCATCGCCACGTTCTAATATTTCTCGGCTAATTAGCTCTGATTTTCCACCCGCAAAAAGAGCATGTTCAAACTGGTATAAATCAACCTGAAAAAAACCTTTATAAAGGTTTTTTATTGGCTTTAAATTTACATCTTTATGTGTAAATTGAACGAGCTTTTTATCAACCACGTGCCTACCTCCTACTTATCTAAAGCTTTAAAATGCGTTAATATATTCTGTTACACTTGAACATACTGTTTTACTAATTATTTTTTTTGTTATGCAGTAAAACAGGTTAACATGCTTTTAGTACAAAAATTGTCTAAGGACCGAACCCCACATGAAAAAGAACATTCTTGCGGCGCTAGTTAGTTTATCATGCGCATTAGGTGCAACAGCAGTGAAAGCTGAAGATTTACTACAAGTTTTTGAAATAGCGACAGCTAACGATCCTACTGTTTTAAAAGCAAAAGCCCAAGCCGATGCGCAGTCTTACCAAAGCGATTTGGCGATGAGTGCACTATTACCTCAAATTGGTTTAACTATGGGTTATACGAAAAGCGATGCAACGTCGTACCAAAGCGTTGGCGACTTATCTAACCAAGTAAAAGTTGAAAGTGATACAGACCAATTCTCTCGCGGTGTAAGTTTAAGCCAAACATTATTTGATTTAGGTGCTTGGAACACTTTAGATATTGCCGATAAGCAAGCTCTACAAGCAAGCGGCCTATATGATGCAGCTAAACAAAATTTAATTGTACGCGTTGCTGAAGGTTATTTTAACGTATTAAGTGCCAGTGATAACCTTGAATTTGTCGAAGCTGAAAAACGTGCCATTGCACGTCAACTTGAGCAAACAAAACAACGTTATGCAGTAGGTTTAACAGCTATAACAGACGTACACGAAGCACAAGCTCAGTTTGATAACTCAGTAGCCCAAGAAATTATTGCCAGTAATGCTGTAGAAACTGCACGCGAGCAACTTCGTGAGATAACTGGTAAATATCACGAAAAATTAGACTTTTTAAATACAGATACTTTCTCAACAACTAAGCCAACGAAGCGCTCAAGCGACTTTGTTAAAGTAGCTGAAGATAAAAATATCAACTTACAAGTCTCTAAAGTGACGGTTGATATTGCAAAAGATCAAATTGAATTAGCAAAAGCAGGTCATTATCCAAAACTAACTCTAAGTGCAAGTTATGGTGATTCTCTTACAGACACTCAAATAAATGGCGCTAATTTTGATGACCAACCGCGTTCAGACTCAAGTTCTGTTGGGCTTAACTTTAGCGTACCTTTATACTCAGGTGGCGCAACGGTTGCTGCAACAAACCAAGCGCGTGCGTTTTACGTATCAGCGAGCCAAGATTATGAAACAAATTACCGCGCAGTCACTCGCACAGTAATTACATCTTATAATCAAGTTGTTTCAGATATTGCGACTTACAAAGCGCTAGAGCAAGCGGTTGTTTCAGCTCAAAGTGCCCTTAAAGCAACTGAAGCCGGTTTTGAAGTAGGTACTCGTACCATTGTTGACGTACTAGTGAGTACGCAAAATTTATACGATGCAAAACGTAACCTTGCTGATGTGCGTTACCGTTATGTGTTATCTACCCTTCGCTTAAAACAAGCTGCGGGTACACTAACAAGTGAAGATTTAGTTGCTATAAACCAAGGTTTAAAATCAGCTTAACTTTTACAGCTAAACATAATATAGATTTATTCAAAGCCAGCATGTAGCTGGCTTTTTGTATTTTATAGCGCTTAGCGTTAAACTATCGTTTTTATTCTCAGAGAGATTTTTGTGGTCACCTCATCTCCTTTTAAAGCATCTTTTTTAGGCCCTCGATACTGGCTAACGTGGGTTGGCGTTTTATTTTTATACTTAATTTCTTGGCTACCACAAAAGCTACAGCTGGCAATGGGTAAGCAACTTGGCCGCTTAGTCCATAAATTTATGAAGCGCCGTCGCCATATTGCAGAAGTAAATATTAAGCTGTGTTTTCCTGATATGAGCGAAGCAGATCAAAAAGAACTTGTACTCAAAAATATGGAAAACACCGGCATTGCAATGGTTGAAACCGGCATGGCTTGGTGGTGGCCGCAGTGGCGAGTAAAAAGTGTATATGGCTCAATCAAAGGTTTGGAGCACTTTGAGCGCGTTCAAGCATCTGGTAAAGGTGTTTTATTACTTGTACCTCATATTCTGCATCTTGAAATGGCGAGTCGTGTAATGGGATTAAAATGCCAAGGTTTAGGCTTTTACCGCCCTCATAACAACGCTCTAATGGAATACTTTACAACGAATGGCCGCCTTCGTTCTAACGAATACCTAATTGGCCGAAAAGATGTAAAAGGCTTACTAAAATCATTAAAAAACAAAAAAGTATGCTATTACTTACCTGACCAAGATTACGGCCGTAACCGCTGTGAATTTGTGCCATTTTACGCCGTCCCTGACACTGCAACGACAACAGGTACTCTTATGTTTGCTGGCAGTAAAAACTGCGAAACTATGAGCTTAATCTCGCGTCGCGACGAAAATGGTAAGTATCATTTAGAGGTAGTACCTGAGCTTGAAAACTTCCCAAGTGGTGATGATAAGGCTGATGTAACACGTGTAAATCAACGCATGGAACAATCTGTTAATGCCGCTCCAGAGCAATACATGTGGCTACACCGTCGCTTTAAAACTCGACCGGATAAAAATACGCCTTCTTTTTACAAAAAGTAATGGTATAACAATAATAGGAACAAATAAGGTGGGTAATAATCATGTGGTTTTGGATTAGACATATATCATTTGCAGCCGTGCTAATAGCACTCGCCGTATACTTTTTAGTGGGTGATGGTTCTGTATTTGATATTAAAAAATCTAAAAATGCAGCCGCCGAAGGATTATCACGCTTTTACTCCTCCATTCGTAACCAAGTAAAAAGTAATAAAGAACGAGATCAATTTGTTTTAAAACTTAAAACACCAGAACAAACCTTGGATAGAGTATTGGCTGAACGTGCGCGAACAGTAGATCCAATGCCTACAAATTGGACTGGAGAGGTTGAACCTAGGCGCTTTGAAAATGGCACAACTCTTAAAGATGTACTTAATCAATATGCTAAAAACGAGGGGATTGAGCTTTACTGGTACTTAAGTAAAGATTACGTAGTTAAAGATCATTTTAGAGTAGACAGTAACTTTACTTCAGCACTGTACCAAATTGGACGCGCTATAAATGATGATTTTGAGCATGAGGTTTATACTTACTTTTGCCATAAACAAAGAGCAGCGGTTATTACCGAGTTACCATCAGAATTTGTACGTACAAACTGTTTAAAACTAAAGGTTTAAGGGTTTAAGGGTTTAAGGGTTTACACGTACATAGACCCAAGCAAGCGCTTG